>JAOZQV010000209.1 GCA_029932035.1 Deltaproteobacteria bacterium
ACACTCCATCCTCTTATCCTGCCTGCTCCTTACTGCTTACTCCCTACTACCTACTTTAATTTACCAACGATAATGAGCAAAGGCCTTATTAGCCTCGGCCATCCTGTGGGTATCCTCTTTTTTCTTAATTGCGGCCCCTCTCTCATTTGCAGCATCCATTATTTCACCCGCTAATTTGGCAGCCATTGTTTTTTCACCTCTTGAACTGGCGAAACTGATAATCCAGCGCATGCTAAGGGCTTGCCTTCTCGATGGCCTCACCTCTGTAGGCACCTGATAGGTAGACCCTCCCACTCGTCTGGATTTCACCTCCACAACAGGCCTGACATTGTCAAGTGCAGTCTGAAAGACAGACAAAGGATCCTTCCCCGCTTTCTCCTCTACCAAATCAAACGCACCGTAAAGGATCGATTGGGCAGTGCTTTTCTTCCCCTTGTTCATCAAGTTATTAATGAATTTGGCAACAAGGACACTCTTATATTTCGCATCTGGTGTTATCTTTCTCTTAACAGCCACTCTTTTTCTTGGCATATAAATTCTCCAACGCAGTATGTAAGAACAGCGAGCGGGAAACCCCGGGCACGATCTCCCATGTTCTTACATTATGAACCGTGCGACCGCAGGCTTTTTGGCCTTTTGGCGCCGTACTTGGAACGACCCTGTCGGCGATCATCCACGCCAGTCGTATCCATCGTGCCCCTAATGATGTGATATCGAACCCCGGGTAAATCCTTCACACGTCCTCCTCTGAGTAAGACAACCGAATGCTCTTGAAGGTTGTGACCCATACCCGGAATGTAGGAAGTCACCTCAATCCCGTTAGTCAATCTTACCCTTGCTACTTTTCGCAATGCGGAGTTCGGTTTCTTAGGTGTCGAGGTATAAACCCTGACACAAACTCCTCTCTTCTGAGGAGCGCCCTGTAGGGCACGTGTATTTACTTTCTTTTTTGGTTTGAGGCGACCTTTCCTGACAAGCTGGTTAATAGTCGTCATAGAATCTCCTTAGTCCTGCCTAAATCAGCAATGCATAAATTCCACCCGTTCCTGAAATCACAAAATTTACTTTTATATTCTTCCATATCCCAATTGTCAAGACAATTTATAACAAATACCAGAATTTATTTTAACGGTTCACAGGTTCCCCACCTAACCGGATCTTCGACAGGGTTGAAAGGTTAAAGGTTGCCTTTTTGGTGAAGCCTGAACCATTGAACCCGTGAACGGATACTAATTGTTCACACCAATTTCGACATTTCTGTAGGCCTCTATCCCGGTTCCTGCCGGAATCAGGCGACCCATGATCACATTTTCCTTCAGTCCGTTCAAAAAATCCACCTTCCCCGCTATGCTTGCATCGGACAACACTTTTGTTGTTTCTTGAAAAGATGCTGCAGATATAAAACTCTCCGTATTCAGAGAAGCCTTGGTAATCCCCAAGAGCATGGGCTCAGCCAAAGCAGGCTTCCCGCCCTTTTCAATGAGTTTTTCGTTTTCCTCTTCAAATCTCCACTTTGTAACATTATCCCCTATGAGAAAGCGGGAATCCCCAGGATCTGTCACACTCACCTGTCGCACCATTTGCCTTACAACGACTTCAATATGTTTGTCATTTATCTTCACGCCCTGAAGCCGGTAAACCTCCTGCACCTCATTAACCAAGTATTTCGCCAATTCCTTCAGCCCTCTAATCTTAAGGATGTCATGGGGATCTGCAGAACCGTCCATCAGGGCTTCACCTGCTCTAACATAATCCCCATCCAGAACACTCACGTGCTTTCCCCTCGGCACAAGATAGGTCACTGCATCACCTACATCAGGAGTGATGATCATTTTTCGCTTACCTTTGGTATATTTTCCAAATGAAACCGAACCATCTATTTCGCTGATTATGGCTGTCTCTTTTGGCTTTCTTACTTCAAATAACTCGACAACCCGCGGCAATCCGCCTGTAATATCCTTTGTCTTAGTAGTCTCTCTCGGGATTTTTCCCAAAACCGCTCCCGGGCCTATCTGATCTCTCTCGTTTACCATAATAATAGTGCCAACGGGCAGATGGTAGCGGGCCTTAGCCTTTTTGCTTCCTGGCAGCCCGGCTGTTTTTCCGCTCTCATCCTTTATTGAAATCCGGGGCCTGACGTCAACATCACGGGACTCAACTATTACACGGCTGATCTTTCCTGTTACCATATCCCGTTTTTCCTGCATTGTACGCCCTTCTTTAATATCACCAAATTTGACCACGCCCGGGACTTCAGTCATTATCGGAATGGTAAAAGGATCCCATTCAGCCACGACCTGGGAAGGCTTGACTTTTTGACCGTCACGCACCTTCAGAATAGCGCCGTATATGACCGGATATCGCTCCACTTCTCTTTTACCTTTTCCCAGGATGGCAATTTCGCCGTTTCGGTTCATTGCCACGAGATTACCTTCGTTATTCTCCACTGTTTTAAGGTCAACGAACCTTATCTCGCCCTCGTTTCTGGGTTGGATAGTAGTCTGCTCAACACGTCTACTTACTGTACCGCCGATATGAAATGTCCTCATGGTCAACTGTGTTCCCGGCTCACCAATCGATTGCGCGGCAATAACTCCTACGGCCTCCCCGAGATTTACTTCATGCCCGTGAGCCAGATCTCTACCGTAACATGCCCGGCATACACCTCGTTTCGCCTCGCATGTCAAAACAGACCGTATCCTTACCCTCTCTATTCCGGCGGCCTCTACCTTCTGAACCTCATCTTCACCTATCTCCTCGTTGGCCCTGACCAGCACTTCTTCTGTCATAGGATCATAGATATCTTCAAGGGCTAACCGGCCAAGTATCCGCGCGCCCACTCTCTGAAGAATCTCGCCCCCTTCCACAAGGGACTCAACCCAAATACCATCCATAGTGCCGCAGTCGTCCTCAGTAATAATCGCCTCCTGCGACACATCCACGAGTCTGCGGGTCAAATAACCGGAGTTGGCCGTCTTGAGAGCGGTGTCAGCCAAACCCTTTCGAGCTCCATGAGTGGATATAAAGTACTGCAAAACAGTCAAGCCTTCCCTAAAATTTGAAGTTATGGGTGTTTCGATGATCTCTCCCGAAGGCTTGGCCATCAGCCCTCGCATCCCAGCCAACTGCCTCATCTGGTCTTTACTTCCCCTCGCACCCGAATCAGACATCATATAGACCGGATTAAAACCAGTAACCTTTGTCTTCTTTCTTTGAGGGCCTTCAGCCACTTCCACCGCCATTTCCTTCATCATCTCGGAAGCCACATCTTCCGTCGACTTTGACCAGATATCAACGACCTTGTTGTATTTCTCACCATCTGTAATCAGCCCGCTTGTGTATTGATCCTCAATCTTTCTTACCTCTTCTTCGGCCCCATGGATAATCGCTCCCTTTTTCGAGGGGATCACCATATCCTTGATCGATATGGATATGCCCGACAGGGTGGCATATTTGTACCCGATATCCTTCAGCCGATCCCCCAAGATAACAGTGGCTTTGATCCCTGCCTTACGATGGGACTCATTAATCAGGAACCTGAGTTCTGTTTTAGACATCACCTTATTTACCAAGTCAAAGGGAACCGTCTCTTCGGGGACAATTTCAAAGAGAATTACCCGGCCGGTGGTAGTTGTGTAAAGCTTTCCATCAATCCTCACCTTGATCGCGGCATGCAAATCCAATTCTCCGGCATCATAAGCAATCCTTACCTCCTCGGGGCTTGAAAAAATCTTTCCTTCTCCCTTCGAAAATGGCCTTTCCCGCGTCATGTAATATATCCCCAAAACAATATCCTGACTCGGAACGATAATAGGGTCACCGTTTGCAGGCGATAAGATATTGTTCGTGGACATCATCAAAACCCTGGCCTCAATTTGGGCCTCAAGGGAAAGCGGAATATGAACAGCCATCTGATCGCCGTCAAAATCAGCATTAAAGGCGGTGCACACAAGAGGGTGAAGCTGAATCGCTTTTCCCTCAATCAGGATCGGCTCAAAGGCCTGCATCCCCAACCGATGAAGCGTAGGGGCCCTGTTCAGTAAAATGCAATATTCCTTAACAACTTCATCTAATGCATCCCAGACCTCAGGGGTCTCTCTCTCCACCATCTTCTTTGCGCTTTTAATTGTTGTAACTAATCCCTTTTCATCCAATTTATTATAAATAAAGGGCTTAAAGAGTTCTAAGGCCATCTTCTTGGGAAGCCCGCACTGATGCAGGCGAAGGTCAGGGCCGACAACAATAACCGAGCGACCCGAATAATCCACCCGTTTACCAAGCAAATTCTGTCTGAATCTTCCCCGTTTTCCCTTCAACATATCACTCAGAGACTTGAAGGGTCTCTTATTTGCGCCTGTTACAACCTTTCCCCTTCTCCCGTTATCAAACAGGACATCAACCGCTTCCTGAAGCATCCTTTTTTCGTTTCTTACGATAATATCAGGAGCATTCAGATCTAAAAGCCTTTTCAGCCTGTTATTCCGGTTTATTACCCGCCTGTAAAGGTCATTCAGATCAGAAGTGGCAAATCGACCCCCATCGAGGGGAACGAGGGGTCGAAGATCCGGCGGCAAAACAGGAATTACACTCAGGATTATCCACTCCGGCCGGTTTTTTGAATCCTTGAATGCATCAATGATCTTCAGACGCTTCGTCAATTTTTTTCTTTTGGCTTCTGATTTAGACGCTGACAGCTCGACTCTCAGGCCTTCCGAAAGCTCGTCTAAGTTTAAATCTTTGAGCATAATTTGGATCGCTTCGGCCCCGATACCCGCCTCAAACCTGTCACCATAGTCCTCCCTCTGCTGCTGCAACTGCTCATCGGTTAACACCGCGCCTCTATTAAGGGGAGTATCCTTTGGATCAATAACAACATGGGCCTCAAAATAAAGGACCCTTTCAAGGTCCTTTAGAGTCATATCTAAAAGATTACCAACTTTGGATGGAAGGGCCTTTAAAAACCAGATGTGAGCCACAGGGGCCGCTAAGGTTATATGACCCATCCGATCTCGTCGGACTTTGCTTTGGATCACCTCGACACCGCATTTTTCACACACAATACCCCTATGCTTCATCCTCTTATACTTACCGCAATTACATTCAAAATCCTTGATCGGTCCAAATATTTTTGAGCAAAAGAGGCCATCCCGCTCTGGTTTAAAGGTCCTATAATTGATGGTCTCGGGTTTTTTGACTTCCCCGTAGGACCATTCTAAGATCTTCGCTGGCGAGGCTAAAGAAATTTTGACGGCATTAAAGCTCGATGGATCTTTCGGCTTTGCGAAAAAGTTGTACAATTCTTCCATAGCCTCCTCCGGGTTGCGGGTTACGGGTTACGGGTTACGGGTTGCGTGTTGCGTGTTTTTCAATCGTCAATCATCAATCTTATATCTGGCTATCCTCAAAAAGCTCTATTTGAAGGCAGAGACCCTGCAGCTCTTTCATTAGCACTTTGAATGACTCCGGAAGCCCGGACTCAAGGGTATTGTTCCCCTTAACGATCCTTTCATACATCCGGGTTCTGCCCGCCACATCATCCGATTTAACGGTCAAAAACTCCTGGAGAGTAAATGCAGCCCCGTATGCCTCCATTGCCCAGACTTCCATTTCGCCCAATCTTTGCCCACCGAACTGGGCCTTTCCACCCAAAGGTTGCTGGGTTACAAGTGAATACGGACCGATAGAACGTGCGTGGAGTTTATCATCTACCAGATGGTGAAGTTTCATCACATACATCATCCCTACTGTGACTTGCTGATCAAAAGGCTCTCCCGTTCTGCCATCATAAAGCGTAGCTTGACCCGTAACAGGCAATCCGGCCTCTTTCAGAAACGCCTTTATCTCTTCCTCATCTGCCCCATCAAAAACAGGGGTTGCCACCGGCAACCCATCTGCCATTGTTCTGGCTTCCTTCACTAACTCCTCATCAGATCTGTTCTGAAGCAAGGCCTCATACTCCTTCTTACCGAACACGTTTCTCAGCTTGGACCTCAGTTCCTCACTGTTTTTCATGCTGTCAAGGAGTTCTCCCACCTGTCTGCCTAACTCATAGGATGCCCATCCCAAATGCGTTTCCAAAATCTGACCTACGTTCATCCTTGACGGCACACCTAACGGATTTAATACAATATCTACCGGGGTTCCATCTGCAAAATATGGCATATCTTCAATCGGAAGAATTCTTGACAGGACGCCCTTATTCCCATGGCGCCCGGCCATTTTGTCCCCAACAGATAGCTTTCGTTTTACCGCAACAAAGACCTTAACCATTTTGACAACACCGGGCGCCAATTCATCGCCAAGAGCAAAACTTTCTATTTTTTCTTCGCAAATTTCGGTAATGCGCGCCACTTTGGAGGAGCAATTATCAACAATAGTTTCCACCTTATCAATAACATCCATTGATGCCTTGAGATCAGCCCCCGTCCATGCCTCAATCGGAAGCTGCTCAATATCCTCCGGCTTTATTGTTCCCTTTGCGCGAAGAAGGGTGTCCCCTGTCTTTTTATCACGCAAATCGATCTTCAGTTTTTTCCCCTTAAGTATCCTTATCAGATTTTCTTTAGCGCTTCTAATAATTACGGCTACTTCGTCTTCCAGATCTTTCCTGAGAAGGGCAGCCTCTTCTGCTTCAATAGCAAGACTCCGCTCGTCCTTTTCAACACCGCCCCTTGAGAACACCTTGGCATCAATCACAATGCCGCGGACACCGGGAGGAACTTTCAG
>JAOZQV010000210.1:0-5238 GCA_029932035.1 Deltaproteobacteria bacterium
TCTCCCTGATATGATACCCGCAGAC
This sequence comes from Deltaproteobacteria bacterium, assembly GCA_029932035.1. Lineage (GTDB taxonomy): Bacteria > Desulfobacterota > DSM-4660 > Desulfatiglandales > Desulfatiglandaceae > Desulfacyla. The sequence goes on from JAOZQV010000210.1 coordinate 26, forward strand.
CGAAACAGGGTTGCACCTCGGCAGCTCTTTCATGGCGTATTCGATGGTGTCTCCGATCAGCCGGACTGCCGGTTCCACAGGGTAGATCCATGCCCCCCTGCCGACGATCTCCTTTAAGATATCGTTTTGGGGAGTTGCTGATATCTCGGTTTTATTATACCCGAATCCTTCGGCCACGGACTGATACATGGCCAACATGATAGATGCGACCGCATTGATAGTCAAACCGCTCCCTATACGGTTGAGTTGAATATCCTTAAAGGCGATCTCAAAGTCTCTCAGGGAATCTATGGCCATCCCTACCCGTCCCACTTCTCCTTCGGACATCTCATCGTCAGAATCGTAGCCCATCTGGGTTGGTAGATCAAAGGCCACATTAAGTCCCGTTTGGCCGTGCGAGATCATCAACTTGAATCGTTCATTGGTCTCCTCGGGAGTGCCAAACCCGGTATACTGGCGGGTAGTCCAGTTCCGGCTCCTGAACCCCTGGGGATGGATACTCCTCGTAAAAGGGAATTCGCCTGTATCCCCACGATCTTCCTTATAATCAAAACCGATCCTTTCAAGATCATCAGGCGTATAAACCGGTTTGACCTTGATGCCTGATTGCAAAATGACCTCTTTGATCGCATCCTTTTCATCTTTTATATATGTTGCTACGCCCATTCTTGTCCCTCTACGTCAGATGTTACAAATTATTGACTACTGAAGTCTTCCTTAACCCGGATAAACCGGAAAAGCGCCTAAAGTTATGGTAACTACAGGGCTTTTTACGGGGTATCATAATCTTAATCGTAATCTTAATCATAATCGCGTTGAGTAAGATTAAGATTAAAAATTAGGAAACCTATCTCATCCCTTAACCTTTGAACCCGTGAACGCCTACATTTTCTTGAATGAAATCAACAATGTCATTGAAATAGCTCCCGCCGGGAAATATCCCTTCCACGCCGATCTCTTTCATGACCGGTATGTCTCTGTTGGGAATGACTCCTCCAACCACCACCAGTTTGTTATCCACCCCCTGTTCCTTTACCATACCCATCAATTTCTTACAAATAGGGATGTGGGCCCCGGACATGATCGAAAGGCCAATGACATCCACATCCTCCTGGACAGCCTGGTTCACAATGCTGGCCACAGTCTGGTGAAGGCCTGTATAGATAATTTCCATCCCGGCATCCCGCATTGCATGCGCAACGACCTTTGCCCCCCGGTCATGACCATCAAGACCCGGCTTGGCTAACAGGACACGTATCTTTCTCTCTGCCATAGCTACCTCCTCAATCCCCTTCCATATCAAATTCCCGCAGGACAATATCCTGCCCTCGCAGGATATGCTCTCTCACCAGCCTTTCGACGCCATCCGTGTCTCGATCCCTGATGGCCCTGAGCATCAACCGGTGATCGTTGTTGCTCAACTCGGCCGTGCCTCTTTTCTTGAGGATGACCAGCCTGAAACGGTATATCTGGTCTCTGAGATCATTGATCATTTTTATCAGCCTGGGACTGCGGCTGAGGCCGTAAAGAAGATCGTGAAACTCCGTGTTGATTTGAGGCAAGAGCTCCAGATCTCCCCGGTCCAGACATTGCTGGTATCGCCTCAGTTTCTCCTCCAACGGTTGCAGCTCGCCTTCAAGGTGACGCATGGCCGCCAATCTTGCAGCGTAGCTCTCCAGAACGCTTCGAATGCCAAATGTTTCCTCAATATCCGCGCGGGTCAATCCCACAACGAAAAACCCGCCCTTGGGATCCTGGCGCAGCAGACCCTCCCGTTCTAATTTGTGAATTGCCTCCCTTACCGGTGTTCGGCTGATACCTAATGCATTGGCCACGCGGTTTTCCACCACGCGACCGTCAGGGGCCAGATCTCCTTTGACGATGGCACTTCTCAGATTCTCATAGACAGACCGGCCTAATGATCTCTTCGCAGGTAAAGATTTGAGTCTTTCAAAGGCCGGAAAGTCAATTTTGTCTGCCTCAGGCATGGCAAATCAGAGCCCCGTTTTTCTTAGATGCCGAACTGCCTCGCGATTGTTGTCTGCAAGACCTCATGGGTGCCCCCGCCATATAGGAGAAAGCGATTATCGCGGTAATATCTCTGAACGGCATATTCCATGGAATAGCCGTAGGCCCCGAAAATTCTTGTGGCCTGGTCACAGGCGCTGCATGCCGATTCAACCGTAAAATATTTGGCCATGGATGCCTCGTTCAGACATGCGATCTTTTTATCGATTAGATGGGTTACCTTATAAGCCATGAGGCGCCCTGCCTCTAAATTGACGGCCATATTCGCTATCTTGGCCTGGATGAGCTGATATTTTCCGATCGGTTTCCCGAACTGCACCCGCTCTTTGCAATACTTTATGGAATCATCCATGGCGGCACGATGCAGACCTATGGCAAGGCAGGCGGTCATGATCCTGATCTCGGCTAAAATCGTAAGGAGTACGTTCAGGCCTCTCCCGAGTTCACCCAACATGTATTCGTCAGGGACGTGGCAGTTGTTGAAATAGATTTCTGACAGGGATGATGTCCTTGTGCCAAGGGTGTCAAATTTTTTGCTGTGAGAGAAACCGGGGGTGTCGCTTGGAATCAAAACAAACATGAGACCCTTCAATTTCTTGGCCGGATCGGTCTGGCAGAGGACCGTATGAAAATGACCGTAAGGACCGCTGGTGGACCATGTCTTCATTCCATTGATCACCCATCCATCTTTGACCTTTGTGGCCGAAGTCCTCACCGCACCGAGGTCAGAACCTGCCTCCGGCTCTGTCAACTGAAACGCGCCGATCTTTTCACCACTCAGAGCGGGCCGAAGATATTCCTCATGCATCTTTTTGGTCCCATACAGATAGAGGCCGTTGGTAGCCATGAGACACTGCATGGCAGTGGTTGCAGCGAGGCTCAGGAATCCCCTTGCCAGTTCCTCCATGGCAATACAGTAAAGAGTCGTGCTCCCGTTCGATCCACCCACTTTTTTGGGGTACCGGATGCCTAAGATCCCCATATCAGCGAGTTTCCGGAACAGATAAAATGGAAACTCCCCCTGTTCGTCAAGCTCCCTGGCCACGGGGATCACTTCCTCATCCACAAACCTGGCCATGATTGTTCTGTGGAGCTTTTCTATGTCTGAACGTAACATTGTCCTCCCCCTATTTTAGTGTCTGAACGAAAACTGTCTTTTTCGTTCGGGCACTATTTGCGCTTGCTTTGCGAAATTGCCTTAGTCAATTCGGGAACAACCTGATGAAGATCACCCACAATCCCCCAGTCCGCTACCTGAAAAATGGGCGCTCCCGCATCCTTGTTAATGGCAATGATATATCTTGAGCCCATCATGCCGGCCCTGTGCTGGATGGCCCCTGATATGCCGCATGCGATATAGATCTCCGGTCTCACTGTCTGTCCGGTCTGCCCCACCTGTCTTTCAACAGGAAGCCACCCTTCTTCTACAATGATCCTTGTGCCGGCCACTTCTCCGCCAAAGGCCTTTGCGAGGGAAAAAAGGGATTTCATGCCCTCCTCTGTGCCTACGCCTCTGCCTGCGGCCACAATCACCCTGGCACTGCTCAGACTGACCTCCTTTTTCTTTTCCTTGAACTGCTCGAGGACCTTTGTGCCGATCTCCTTTTCAGTCAGGGAAACCTTATACTTGATCACATTTCCTTTGTTGCCCTTTTTTTTCAACGCTTCCATGACGCCGGGTCGAACCGTAGCCATTTGTGGTCTGGAATACCGGTTTGCAATGGTTGCCATGACATTACCGCCAAAAGCAGGTCGTGTCTGGAGAAGAATCCCCTCTTCCGGGTCAATGGCCAATTCCGTGCAGTCCGCCGTCAGACCCACACCCACGCGCCGGGATACGCGAGGTCCCAGGTCCCTACCCGTATGGGTGGCGCCCATCAGCAGAATATTTGGCCTGAATTCCATAATTAGACCCTCAAAAACCTTTGTGTAGGCGATGGTCCGGTAATCTTTGAGGGCTCTGTGCTGCGCTAAGTAAACATTATCCGCTCCGTAATCGAACAGGATCTTGGCTAATCCGGAAACCTGGTGGCCTAAGAGTACAGCCGAGACCTCCTGCCCGAGATCTGCAGCAAGCGCCTGGGCCTTTCCGAGAAGTTCGTGTGAGACGCGGTTCAGGGTCCCGTTCCTCTGTTCAGCAAAGACCCAGACGCCTTTCCTGTCCTTAAAATCAGGGATGGCCCGTGGCTCCACATCCGTCAGGATGGCCTTCTCCTTGCAGACCTCCACACAGGCCCCGCATGATGTACAATGCTCTAAAATATGAGCCTTTCCATCTTTGAGCTCAACCGCCCCATAGGGACAGGCCTTGATACAACGCTTGCACCCATTACAGAGTTCAGTTTCAATCCATACGGTCATATTTGAATCTCCTCATATGAGTCTATTCTCCTTCAACTTCCCAACCAGGCTCTTGACACTCTCTTTGGTATCGCCTTCCAACATCTCTCCTTCCCTCTGGAACTTGGGAGCGAAGGTCTTTATCACGTGTGTCAGAGAACCTTCCAGCCCCACTTCACTGGTCTGCACTCCGATATCTGCGGCATTCCACACCTCTATGGGTGCTTTTTCCTTGCACGCGTCGATCAACCTCCCTACATGGGAATATCTCGGGACGTTTAGCTCTCCAATCACCGTCAGGAGGGCGGGCATGGCAGCCCGGACTTTTTCAAACCCATCCTCAAGACGCCTCTTGACAACAATGCTTTTCCTGTTCACTTTTTCGATTTCATAGACATAGGAGACCTGAGACATATGCAGATAATCTCCCACCTGGGGCCCAATTTGTGCCGTGTCTCCATCAATGGCCTGCCTGCCGCAGAAAATCAGATCATATTTCCCGATCTTTTCAATGGCCTTGCCCAAGGTAAAAGAGGTAGCCCACGTGTCTGCCCCTGCAAAGGCCCTGTCAGAGAGCAGAATCCCTCTATCGGCGCCCATGCCCATGGCCTCGGATATGGCATCAATGGCCTGGGGCGGGCCCATGGAAAGGACCGTAACCTTTCCGCCTGCGGCCTCCTTCAGGTTGATGGCCGCCTCAAGGGCATGTCTATCATCAGGGTTTATGATGCTCTCTATGCCTTCCCTGATGAGGTTCCCTGTCTTGGGATCCAATTTGACATCTGTAGTATCGGGGACCTGCTTTACTAATACGATAATATTCATAATGTTCACTCCATGCAGAA
>JAOZQV010000210.1:5338-6725 GCA_029932035.1 Deltaproteobacteria bacterium
GTGTGTCTGTGTGTGTCTGTGGCTCAATTTCCCTATATAATTCCCTTCTCTTTTAACTCGTCTAATTCTTGATCCGAGTACCCTAACGTCCCATATATCTCCTGATTGTGCTCCCCAAAGCGCGGGGGAAAAGAAAGCCGGCGTCCTGCTTCTTCAAGAAACTGAGTCATGTTGGGTGGTGGAGGCAAGACGATGTCGGTATTTGTGACCGGATCCTGTGAAGAGAGGAGCCTGCGCTCAACAAGTGGGTCGGTTATAACCTCGGGGATGGTCTTTATCTTGCTGATAGGAAGTGTGAGGGAGTTAAATAACTGAATCAACTCTTCGGATGTATAATTTCCGGTGATCTCATTTATGGACCGGTTCAGGTCTTCCACATCTCTTATCCTGCCTGCATTTTTTTCATACTCAGGTCTGTCGAGTGACTTAAACATCTCCTGGGAAACCATTGACTTCCACTGCCGGTCATTACCAACAGCCATATATACAAAGCCATTGCTTGTCCTGTAAACAGAAACCGGACAGAAGAACTCGTGGGTGTTGCCTCTTCGCATGATTTCCTTTTTAAGAAGGGTAGAAAGGGTGATGGGGACCGTCATCCAGGATACGGAAGACTCAAACATGGATATGTTGATACAGGAACCCTCACCAGTGGCCTGGCGTTTGAAAAGCGCCTTCATCAAAAGCCCGTAGGAGTGCTCACTGGTGCCCATATCCGGAAGGGGAATACCCACAACCTGGGGATCACCGTCCGCCTCGCCGGTCATCTCCATCATGCCGGATCTTGCCTGCAATATGGGATCATAGGCAGCCTCATTGCTGTCCGGGCCAAAACCGGTGACGCCCAACCATATGATATCGGATTTCAAGGTCTTGAGGGTGTCATAATCGATCCCCAATTTCTGATAATTCTTAGGGAGTTGATTAGTGGCAAAGATATCCACCTTCAGCTCCTTAATCAGGGAATGGAATATCTTCTGGCCCTCCGGATCAGCAAGATTCAGTGTCAGTGCTTTTTTTCCTGCGTTAATGCACAAAAAATAGGCGTTCATCCTCTCCTCTCCAAGAACATTTTCGCCTATCATCCGGTTGGGATCACCGTATATGGGATGTTCCAGTCTGATGACCTGCATGCCGTCTTGGGCTAATCGGTAGGTCAAGTAGGGGAGTACTGTTGCCTGTTCAAGGGATAGTATGGTGATATCTTTGAAAAGATCCATAAGATTCCTCCTCGCGGGTTTGAGGACCCACAAATCAAAGGGTGGTTTGGTATGTTGTTAGGACTCCGGGTTCTCAAGATTGTCCTTGTCCCTAAACTTGAACGTTGAACCCAGAACGTGTGAACCCTTACCTGTTTATCTATATTCTAAATTTGGTGTACTGTATA
>JAOZQV010000211.1 GCA_029932035.1 Deltaproteobacteria bacterium
GTTAAGTGGTTAACTGGCTGACGATCGAAAATCTATGAAAAAAATTCTGACAATCGTTTCACTCGTTCTCATCGCAGCAGTCCTTTTTCTCAAAGAGGGTCGACTCAACCGGCCTTCTGAACCCATCAAGGACGGGTGTGTGTCCTGCCACAAAGAGGTGAAAGATCCTGACCCATCCCATCCAATCTCGGCCTTTGGATGTTATACCTGTCACTTAGGCAACAGATACTCATTAGACAGAGAAAGGGCCCATTTTACCATGGTTCGAAATCCAGGGGACCTCCGTGTTGTGGACAGAACCTGCGGGAAAACAGGGTGTCATTCGGATATTGCGGCCCGTGTCAAAAACAGTCTCATGGCCACAAACGTAGGGATCCTAAAAACTCTCCAGGAACAGTGGCTCAATAGAAAGAATATCTCCGGTAACTCACCCGTTGCTATGGGCGTTGGTGTCAGGGATCTTTACGGCAATACGCCACCTCAAAATCTTGCCATTGATCACTATCGAAAGATGTGCGGGGGATGCCATTTGTGGAAGAAAAGGGGCGACCGCAAGGGAGAGATAGGCAGGAGGGGCGGCGGTTGCAGCAATTGCCACATTCTGGATGATGAAAAAGAGGGAAGAGCGAAAAACGAGGCCATTGACCACCCCGAGATGACAACGAGGATCCCTTCGGCAAATTGTATAAAGTGTCATAACAGATCTGCAAGGATTGGCCTGTCCTATTCCGGCAGGTTAGAGTCTGAAGGTTACGGAACACCCTATGAAGGGGCCGGCCTGAGCAGCAGGAAGCTCTCAGGGAACCGTTTCTTTTTGAACCTGCCGGCGGATGTCCACTTCAGCGGGGTCGGGATGGAATGTATAGACTGTCATACCGCTACCGGTCTGATGGGGGACGGGAAGCGATACGACAGGATGCATTCACAAATCGACATCACCTGTCAGACGTGTCATTCCCCAGAGTTTTCCATGACCAAAGGCCCTGATTCATTGGCAGACCGATTAGCCTTTCTGAATAAGCGGGTCCCGTGGAAAAAGGAAAAACTTTGCGCTCTCAGCAATAAGGGGACACCTATCTACAATCTCCAGAAAGAGGGCAGCAAAGTAATCTTCTACCGCAAGATGGATGGCCAACCCTTTGAGATGGATATCCGATCGTCCAACAAGCCTCACCACCGTTTGAAGGGACACAAGCGTCTCTCCTGCCAGGCCTGCCACTCTATCTGGATACCGCAGTGTTATGGGTGCCACCTGACATATAATAAATCTGAGAAGCAGAAAGACTGGATAAGCAGCGAGATGTCGCCTGGCAGGTGGAAGGAGGCCCGCTCTTATCTCCGCTTTTCAAAGCCCGCCCTCGGAATCAGGGATGGTCTTGAGATCTTCCCGATCTCCCCGTGCCAGGAGTTTGTCTCGGTCTTTGACAAATCGGGCAGATACCTCGAAGACGAGTCATTCAGTATCATGAACATATCGGCATTTGATCCCCATACCACTGCCAAAAAATCGAGGGGATGCCTTGAATGCCATCAAGACCCGAAGGTAATCGGACTCGGAGAAGGTATCCTCCATCAGAAAGGGGGGAAGCGGGTGTTCAGACCAACCTATGACTCATCCTCTTCTGGGATGGATCTTTCCTTCCCCTTAGATGCTTTTGTAAACCTGAAAGGAGAACCGCTCCAATCAGGCTCAGGAAAAGGCGTGAGGCCCTTCAACAAAGAAGAGATCGACCGGATACTCTCAATCGAATCCTGCCTTGGCTGTCATAACCGCTACGATGACAAGATCTATGCAGACTTCAATGAATCTATCAGGCGTTTTGAAATGGAGGGGGGGGCGCCATGCCTGAAATGACGAGAAGCAGCTCTCGTTTACTTTTCAACATGAAGGTGTTTTGTCTAATAAACATCCTGCTTTTACCGCTGTTTGCTGTTGGTGCCGGCGGCGATAACCGGGCCGCGGAAAAAATCGATTACGCTGACTGCCTTCGCTGTCATGAGGGAATAGAGCCGATCAGTCCTGACCATCCATTCAAGTGCGCTGCCTGCCACCTGAAGCCTGAGGATAAAAAGAGAAAAGTGCTCATAGACCACCAGAGGATCGTCAGAAATCCTTCAGCCCCCGGGAATATGGAGATCTTTTGCATAAAATGCCACGAAAAGGAGATCAAACAGGTCAAAAACTCCCTTCATTCGACAATGGCCGGGATTATCAACCAGACCCGGTATCTCTGGGGTGCCCAGAAAAGGGCGGCCCCGGCCATTTATGGGCTGAGCGATCCTTTAAAGCCATTACCAGAGCCTGACCCTTCTATATATCCCGAAACCCCGGCCATGCTTGTGGATGATTTTCTGAGGAGGCGATGCCTCAGATGCCACATCAATACCAAAGGCATCGAAAGCCCCGGCCTTTACAGGGGAACGGGGTGCGCTGCCTGTCATGTGCTCTATAATAATGACGGCCGATATCGCGGGAAAGACCAGGCAATTGACCGATCCAAGAAAGGATATCCGGCCAAGCACAATTTTACGAAACGCATCCCGAACGCGCAATGCATGCATTGCCATAACCCAAATCATGTGGGAGCGGATTATGAAGGGTTGTTCGAGCACGATTATAACGATTCCTATCGATCGCCAATGGTGAACGGCAAATTAAGGGGAACAATCTATGGATCAAATCATCACCACCTAGCCAAGGATATTCATGCGGAAAAGGGGCTCTGGTGCATCGACTGCCACACCCGGAAAGACGTCATGGGAGACGGACATACATACAGCTATGAGATGGAGGTCCCAAAGCGCTCCTGCGCCGATTGTCATGGAGGTTTCAATAATACAACCCCTGACCTGACCAACCAGGCAATTCGCAAGGTTGCAGGCGAGTTCCTGTTTATATCTAAAAATCATGGTAAGAAGCACCGGTTGCCTCTTTTTTCACCGGATTCGATCGGTCACAGGATCCGGGCACACGCAAAGGTACGGTGCAGCGCCTGCCATGCCCAATGGTCGTATCAAGACTATGGTATGAGCGTCATGCGTGAGGATGTGATCAATGATTATAAGTGGTGGAACCTTACCGCCCAGGGAGATCCATATCTACAAAAAAAACTAAAAAAATATGTGGAAAGCCCGGACACAGTCTATCCTGTTTCCATGGACCGTTTATCCGGCAGGGAGCACTTGGGGATCTGGTCTATGGGCTGGAGATTCAGACGGTGGGAACAGATGCCTCTCGGTGTAGATCATACCGGCAGGTACACCATATTGCGCCCCCTTTATCAGTACCTCATGACCTATGTGGATCAGGCAGGGAATGTCCCCTTGGACAGCGTTGCGCCATCAAGGGGGGATGGCACAGGGAAAGGATGGGCCTTTATGCCCTATGTGCCTCATACCACAGCACCTTTTGGGAGGGCGTGTAACGCCTGTCACCAAAACAGGGTGGCCGCAGGACTGGGTATTCAGGAGGAAATCACCATTGATAATGTTTTAACAATTCCATCCCCACCTGCGGTTGAAGCGATGCGCCTCCTGAACCGGGAGGAAAAGAGAAAACTAATGGAGCCAACAAAAGAGTGGCATAAGGAAAGACTTAAGGCCTCAAAAACACGTCACGAGTAAAAGGGGGCGCCTATTTTATGAAATTTGCGCCTTTATTAAAGGGGTCAATACCCCAATCACCCTCCTGCTCCAGATGTTGACTGGAATCAATTGTCAAAGCACGGCTGAGAGGAACATCAAATGTGAGTAGCTTTTTCCAAAGCCTCGGAAGCCCATTGATTTATGCTTTTTCCATGCACCTCGGCAGCAGTTGCCACGGCGGCATGAACATCCACTGGGACCCGCAGCATCAACTTACCGGAATAGGGCTTTTGTGCGGGTCTTCCTGTTTCTTCACTTATGGCGATGTAATTATCGACGGATTCATGAAACGCACTTTCCAGCTCATCAACCGTAGAGCCGTGGAAGCCGACAATATCCTTAATGCCGGCCAGATGCCCGACAAAAATGCGGTCTTCCTCATCATATTCAATGCGGGCGATATAGCCCCTGTATTTCATCATGTTCATAGTGTTATACCTGCCTGTTTCAAAAAACTGCGTGCATCTTTCACCCGATATCGTAATGCTGCTCTGTCAGGATGCGGGCGGTGAAAATCCGCCCGCACATCGTTCAGAACAAAACTGACAGCGGAACCCGCTCTTTCCGTTCGAACCGCTCCCAGAGCCAGAAACAGAGCTTCAATTTTGCGCCATTCGATATTACCATTAACCGGATCGGTAAAGACTGCCCTGAGCATTTTCCGGTTCTTACTGTTCATACAATTAATAATATCACATTTTGCTATCATTGCAAACACAAAACAACAGGAAAAGGGGACAGAGGTCAATAGTGGCCCATGAGCACGAAGGGTACAAAAAAGAGTTTTAGAGATTGGCTTTAGCGTCGGCCATTTAGGGGAAAAAGAGCTTGAACTTGATTTTATCCTTGTGTTTTTTATTTATTTGGGTTATAATGGCCATATTATGGAACAGGTCTTGCTTTTAAATATCACCTACGAACCGTTGAAGGTCATCAACTGGAAAAAGGCGATAACCCTCCTCATGTTAGGCAAGGTAGAGGTGCTTGAAGAATATGGGCGGGATATCCATTCGGTCAGTTTTACCATTAAACTTCCTTCAGTGATCCGGCTACTGATGCTGGTAAAGAGGCCACGAAACCAGATCAGGTTCTCGAGGCAGAACATCTACGCAAGGGACAAGTACAAATGCCAGTATTGCGGCCGGAAACTCCCTGTGGAGGATCTAAGCTATGACCATGTCGTGCCAAAGTCCAGGGGAGGGAAGACTCTTTGGAATAATATTGTTACCTCCTGCATGGCATGTAACAGGAAGAAGGGAGGCCGTACACCGAGAGAAGCCAATATGAAGCTTATCCGCAAGCCCTCCAAACCAAAATGGTTGCCCGCCCTGAGGATCACAATCGGTTTCAACGAGGTCCCCACATCATGGCAGGACTATCTGTACTGGAATGTGGAGTTGATTGAATAAAACTGAGACCGGCCATCTTAATCGGTTGAGCCCCTCTGAACTATTTTATCGCGGCCGCAATCTTATCGGCGGTCTCTCTGACCGCCTCCATATCCCCCTCTTTAAGCTCCCATGTGGCTACGGGAAGCTCAGGATCTCCAGCGAGCCTGGGAACCAAGTGGAGATGGTAGTGCAAGACGACCTGATTCGCGCCCGGCCCGTTTAATTGAACGCAGGCCACACCTGAAGGCTGCAATGCATCTTGAATGGCCTTGATAATTTTTTTTGAGGCAAGATGAATGGCAGTTAGATCATCTCCCGAGATTTCCCACAGGTCTTGAGCATGTCTCTTGGGGATAATGAGGGTGTGGCCGGGGGAGATCGGGTTTATGTCCTCAAAGGCAAAAACCTTTTCATCCTCATACACCTTGAAGCTGGGGATTTCCCCCTTAACAATTTTACAGAAGATACAGTCATCCATTTAGTTTCCTCCTCTTGATCGGCCCCTGGTTATCCTGTTTGATCATTAGTGATAAAACCGCGACAAGGCGCAAAACTCACAAAAAATAAAATTGAAATATAGCAATGTCAGCAAGTTGGCAGCAAGAATCTGCTGTTAACTGGTCCGATTTTCATAAAAAATGGGCGGAGCATTCCTTAACTTTAGGCACTCCAAACTTTAGGCACTTTAAACTTTGGTGTACTTTAGGCACTTTCCGTTCTATCATTAATGATACCGTCAATGAATGCCCTTTGTTCCTCGGGAAGTCCGGTCGTCCTCTTGATATTCATGGCCCTCATCACATCATAGGTCCCGTCCTCGAACAGGACCGGGATCTGGATCACATAGTCAGGATTATGACAACACCCTGGTGCAAAATAATGTCCCGGTCTTTTTCCCTCCTTCAGATTGTTTCTGATCCTTGCAAACACCTCTTCAGAAATCACCATTCCCGCCTGGCCTGTGAAGGTGGCAACCGTATCGCCTGCCTCAAACAGCCTTTTTCTTTCCATGGACTCCCTCGTTACTTCATTCCTTTTTGACAGGATCTACAGGATTTGTACCAGAATCTTATCCAGTTCCTTATCACGCCGCCAGGCTGAGACGTGCTTTCACAATCTCCCAGGGCAATTCTATTTTGTCGTATCCGGTGCGGCTGATAAGCCCTATCCGCTCCAATTTCCTCACGTCGGTATGAACATTCTTGTAATCACGGCCAAGCCCAACGGCCAGGGCGCGCACGCTCATAGGGCCGATCGTGCGTAGACTTCTTAGTAACCTCCATCTTCCACCCGCTTCCATGCATCGACAAAGCCTTTAGCTGTTTCGGCAGAGCCGCCAGTCCCGATCTTGATCTCTTTTGTCATGGTAGATTAACCTCGCATCCATATAGTATTATTTACCATAGGGTAAAATAAGATTCAAGGGACACTTCGTCCATCAGACTCAAGATCCGCTTTTCACTACCCCAAAATGTTGGTGAGCTTGCAACACACCCGGATTTTTTGCGCCATTTGTTTGTTTTCGCGAAATATCAAGATTTGTCAAAAAAATATCCTGAAAAAACTCTGTGATCTTCTTGTGCTCCGTGAGATGTATGGAAAGAATAAGACAGATCGTCAATGCTTAGGGCGCCTTCGTTGTTGTTTGTTGACTCACCCCCAC
>JAOZQV010000212.1 GCA_029932035.1 Deltaproteobacteria bacterium
AATTATTGGAGTCATCCGTTTTGAACTGCTGTTCGCCCGCTTTCTGGAAGATTGCGATGATGCATCGTACTGATGAATTGGAGGGGCTTTCGTGAAAGAGGTATTTGTTTATTGTAGAACCCCTTTTCACTGAGGTAGGCATGAAATATAAGGATACTAATGATGTTCCCTGGATACTTGAACGATCCGATTATAATGAGTTAAAAAATATATGTGACAAGATCAACAACCCTTAGGGTCGGTCGTTGTGCCAACCCTACCCATTCAGGAGGTAATGAAATGAACTCGAACGTCCCAACCAGAGAAGAGGCCTATGCCCTCCTTACCAAGTATAACAAGAGCGAAAGCCTCTTAAAACACGCCTTGGCAGTAGAGGGAGTCATGCGCTATTCTGCCCGGAAACGGGGGGAAGATGAGGAGAAATGGGGCATTATCGGTTTGGTTCATGATCTTGATTACGAACAGTTCCCGGAAGAACACTGCCGCAAGAGCGAAGAGATCCTGAAGGAAAACGGCTGGCCGGATGATTATATTCGAGCTGTGGTGAGCCACGGGTGGGGGATCTGTTCAGATGTAGAACCGCAAACCGAGCTGGAAAAAGTACTTTATGCCATAGATGAACTGACCGGACTTGTGGTCACGACGGCATTGGTTCGACCATCCAAAAGCGTTCTGGATTTAAAAACAAAATCGGTCAAGAAAAAATGGAAAGACAAACGGTTTGCAGCCGGCGTGGACAGGTCAATTATCGAAAAGGGCGCACATATGCTTGGAATGGAGTTGACAGATCTTATGACGGATACCATCATGGGAATGAGAGAAGTGGCGGATGAGATCGGGTTGAAGGGGATTTAAAGGAGGAGTCATGAACTTAGCAAAGTTTCCCAGAAGGCGTTATACGGCCGGACAAACGCCCATTGAAAAGGCCCACCGGTTTTCAGAGGTCTTGGGCGGACCTGATATCTACATCAAGAGAGATGACCTCCTTGGTCTGTCTGCAGGTGGAAACAAGACACGCAAGCTGGAATTTCTTGTGGCTGATGCACTGGCACAGGGCGCAGACACCTTGATAACCTGCGGGGCCGTGCAGTCCAACCACTGCCGGTTGACGCTTTCTGCCGCAGTAAAGGAAGGATTGAAATGCAGGCTTGTTTTAGAGGAACGGGTCCCCGGCACGTTTGATTCCAAGGCAAGCGGGAATATTTTTCTCTTTAACCTGTTGGGTGCAGAAAAGATTAGGGTGGTTTCAGCCGGATCAGATATGATAGCAGAAATGCAGCAGGTCGCAGAAGAGGTGGCGGCTGAGGGTCGTAAGGCCTATATCATCCCCGGAGGAGGCTCTAATGCCATCGGCGCTACAGGATATGTTGCCTGCGCACAGGAGATCCTTGACCAGACCTTTGAGCTCGGCCTGAACATTGACACCCTGGTCTGTGCCAGCGGAAGTGCAGGCACTCAGGCGGGTCTTGTAACAGGGTTTTACGGCTGCAATATGAATATTCCTGTCATTGGAATCAATGTCAGCCGCGCAAAAGAGGAGCAGGAGGATATTGTTTATGGACTTGTCAGAGAAACCGCCGATCACGTGGGTGTCAATTCTGAGCTCCCACGTGACGCGGTTAACTGCTTTGGGGATTATGTGGGACCGGGCTATTCTCTCCCCACTCCTGAAATGGCCGAGGCAGTCAAACTTGTTGCCAGGACAGAGGGGATTCTCCTCGATCCGGTGTATACGGGCAAGACCATGGCCGGTTTAATCGATCTGGTACGGCAAGGCTATTTCAAAAAGGAGAGCAATATCCTTTTCGTTCATACCGGGGGCTCCCCTGCACTGTATGTATACGCGGATTACCTCCTCTCTCATTAGAAAGTGTTAACCACGAATTACACGAATGGACACGAATGTAAAAAACGTCAATTATGCCCATTTGCGGTATACAACTTGGAACCACTTCCTTTAGACAGTTAACAATTTGAGTTTTAGTTTTCAACTTTGCGCCTTTGCGACTTTGCGCGAGACCTTTTCTTTTACGGTTTATTCGGGTTAGGGACATATCAGTGAAACCTGTCGAGGAAAAAATCGTCGGCGTAATCGGGGGATTGGGTCCTGAAGCTACTGTAGACTTGATGAGACGCGTTATTGAGGCTACTCCGGCCAAAGACGACGCGGATCACATCAGGATGATCGTTGACAATAACCCCAAGATCCCATCGCGCATAAAAGCCCTCATCGAAGGGACCGGGGAAAGTCCTGCGCCGCTCATGGCTGAAATGGCACGCAAGTTAGCCGCTTTTGGCGCTGACTTCCTGGTTATTCCCTGCAATACTGCCCACTTCTATTATGACGATATCTGTTCTGCCGTAGATATCCCTATCCTTAACATTGTGAAGGGAGATTTTTTTTAATGCCGGAATACCATCTTGGAATTTACATGGGTCACGATACAGGGATGGCCATTGTAGATAATGAATTAGACATATTATGGGTCTTTGAAGAAGAGCGCTTCAACGGGGAAAAGATGACCTACTTCAATCCCTATTTCTCCCTCAAGGAGATGCTCAAGCTCGACTTTAATCATTTCAGGACGATAACCTTTGGCTTTAATCCTGATGAGAATCAGGCAGATTTTCTCAAAAAATTCGTCAGATTCCAAAAGGTGCGCTCTAACGAAGTCCTGAGTTATCTGTCCCGCAAGGTCAGTTGGGATGAGGTCCGTTTTGTGGGTCATCACGATTGCCATGCGGCAGGGGCTTTTTTTCCTTCAGGTTACGATAATTCGGCCATACTCGTTGCGGATGGCACTGGCGAATCAGAATCAACATCCTTTTATATGGGCGAAGGCAATTCTATCTCACAAATTTCCAGTGAACTGACAAACGATTTTTCCTTAGGAATCCTTTACCAGTACTTCACGGAGTGGCTCGGCTACCGGAGCGATAATACTTCCCAGCATTGCGGAAAAATAATGGGGTTAGCGAGCTACGGGAGCCCTGTCTATAAGGAGCGAATTCGTAATCTCCTGAAAAGGGACGGTGACGACTACAGGTGGCCCGGTGGCTCCCTCCTCGGGATGAGAGGGGAAATGGCAAAGGCCTTAGGTCCACCTCAGCCGAAACCTGTAAACGAATTCAACAAACTTCAGGCTGATGTGGCTGCCAGTATCCAGGCCCTCCTTGAGGAAATCATTATTGAAAAGCTCCAGATGGTCAAGGAGACCCGGCCCTTTGAAAACCTGTGTTTCTCGGGCGGTGTTGCCATGAACAGCCAGCTCAATTATCATATCCTGAAATCCGGGATCTTTAGAAATCTCTTTGTCCAGCCCCTTGCCTCTGACAGGGGTATCGCTCTCGGCGCGGCCCTTGCATCTGCCGCCAAAATCAGCGACGGCCGGCCGGCAGTTTCAAAAATGCCCACACAAAATATCTATCTCGGATACGGCGAAAGCTCTCCCAGGAAGGAACTGGACCGTCTGATCAATGAATATGACTTTCCGATTCATATTGAGAATGAAGGCATTTCGCCTAAGGAAGTAGCCCGGCTCCTTAACAATAATGAGATCGTAGCCCTCTTTCAGGGGAGGCAGGAAATAGGCCCGAGGGCGCTCGGAAACAGATCCATATTGGCTGCGCCGACCGTTGAGGCACGTGACAGGACCAACCGTCTAATCAAATACAGGGAACCCTGGAGACCGTTTGCTCCCACGGTCTTAGAAGAAGAGGTGGGTAACTTCTTCGATATCAACAGGCCCGAACCCTTTATGGCAGTGATCTATGGGGTCCTGCCAGGGATGACAACGGGGATAGAGGGGATAACCCACGTGGATGGGACTGCCAGACTCCAGACAGTCAGCCATGACCAGAACCCTCTCTTTCATTCAATAATAGAGGAATATCATCAGATAAGCGGGATACCGATTATCCTCAACACTTCTTTCAACATTAACGGCCAGCCGATAGTAAGGTCGATGTATGATGCGATCCTGACATTCCTATGCAGCGGCATTGACGGGCTCCTGATAGGAAATACTCTGGTACGAAAGACAAAAGATTTTCCCAAGGACCATATCAACAGACTGGATCGTATTTTGTCTGAGGCAACAAGGGATGCAAAATCTATTGTGCTCAATATCCTTGATTATTCAAAAGATACAGAAGCCCTCCTTTCGGAATTCTTAGACTGCTCGTGCATCAAATTGCGCAAAATTTATGGTTCCAGACCGGTTTCAAGGTGTTATATCAACGGCCACACCAAGATGAGCTGGAACATCATCTCTAAAATAGAATCATCGGTAAAGGAGTTCGTCTACGGGGATCAGGAGAGGCCCCAGGTGGAAAAGGGCGAGATATGCATCATGGTGACGGGAAAGAGATTAATTGAGGCATCGAGCCGACCAACCCGGACCTATGTAAAATTTGACCGGAATATATTCAGAGAACTCATAGAAGACTACTTCCAAAAGCCAGACTGCAACAGATACTTTCTCTTAGACAGGGAGTTTCATTTTTTTGACATTGATTATCTCCATAGCCGATTTGAGTCTTCCGAGCTCAATGACGCGATTGCCGTCCCGTTTCGCAACCAGGGGATGCAAACTACTGCCGGGAAAAAGACGGTTCGGCCCATCTCTTCAGACTCAATGGATGAAGCTCCAATCACTGACACCGAGCGGGAAGACATGTACGAGACATTGGCAGATGCGTAGGATGTATCGGTTCAATTATTCTTGACATCTGTTCCCGTCATGCGTATTTTAGGAACAAAGATAAAGGAGGCTTGTTATGCCAAAAACGCGTCTTAATGTAAGCCTTGACCAGGACCTCGCCGAGTTTGCCAAGGCTTTTGCCGCTGAAAACCGTACGTCAGTGGCTAATATTGTCACGCAATACCTGTTGGCCCTGAAGCGGCGTGTCGAGGGGGAATATATCGAAACGGTTCTCGGCCATCCAGCCTTTCAACAGGCGATGGAAGATACCCAGGCCAAATTGCGCGCAGGAACCGCACAGTGGCATTCATACGATGAGGTCTTTGGAGACTGATGGAAGCCAGATTTGAGGCCGATTTTCTGAAAGCCGTTAAGAAGCACGCCTCAATCAAAAAAAAGGTCAAGAAAAAGGTCGACATGATAATTGAAAACCCGGTTGCCTTTGGCGAACCGCTGAAGGGTAACCGGCAAGGATTTTATTCATGTCCCGTGAAGCGCAATTTCATTATCATTTATCTGTATTGTGGAATGAGCCGGCAACAAAGGCTGTGTCACTTTTATCGCTCACAATTTTTTCGGAGGCATCACATTCGCAAAAACCCCTAACTCATGGCCAGTTCTTTCATTAACAAATGTCGCTCCTAAGACCATTCTCTCCTTATAGGTCATTTTGAGGGGGGGGATATTGTCCATTCGGATCGTTACGTAGACCTTCTTGTTCTCTGATTTTTCAATAAGACCCCTTATTAACCTCCCTCCAATGCCAAGATCCCTGTACTCGGGTCTTACAGCGGTATAGCCCCTTTCTACATATCCTGTAAGATCGAGGCCTGTGGCCGCTTCAATCTTCTTGCGATACGCCTCTTTAGGATATTTGTGGGTCGAAGTACCGACAACTTCTCCCTCATGCTCGGCATAACCGATAAGAAAAGCATTTCTGAGGTTTTCTCTGACCCAGGAGGTTCCTACGCCACTTCCCTCCTCGATGAGAATACGGACTTGATCAAGGGTTTTTGGAGGAATCTCCTCCGGTTTTTCAAAGAAATAAATGATATCAGATTTTTTCATATTCAGTAATCGCGATAGAGCTGTTTTTCTGGATTACCGCGAGATATTACTATTTTACACGATCTTGCGGGCTGCGGTCCAGTTTAAAAACGGTCATATACAGAAATGAACTCTCCTCAGCATCTCGGCAAATAAAGCTTTTGCCCTGAATTCCGTTATGAGGTATGCTATTTAGTGCCTAAACGAAAAATCCCAGTTTTCGTTTGGACACTATTTGAAGAAGGAAGGTTACCGATGCCCCAAAAGACTGAACTCCGATATCTTATCCCCATACTCCTCCGGAGAATATTTAAAAGGCTGAAAAACGCCATAAGCGATCTCTTTCCCATCATCTTAGTCATCTCCATCTTTCAGGTTGCTGTGCTTCGACAACCTTTTCCTCAGCTCCTTGAGGTGCTTATCGGCGCAGGATTAGTGGTAATCGGTCTCATGCTCTTCGTCCAGGGCCTTGAGATGGGTTTATTCCCGATCGGGGACACGCTTGCTGTCGCTTTTGCAAAAAAAGGGAGTCTGACCTGGTTGTTGATCTTTGGATTTGGCTTGGGGTTTTCCACCACCGTTGCCGAGCCTGCCCTGATTGCCATCACCGAGGAGGCGGCAGAAGTGGCGGCCCAGGGAGACATTATCGCATCCGACGAAAGCGCCCAGGCCTCCTATGCCCTGGGCCTGCGTCTTACTGTGGCGGTCTCGGTGGGTCTGGCTATCGGTATCGGCATAATACGTATTTTGCGTGGCTGGCCTGTTCATTATCTAATTATCTCCGGCTATGTGCTTGTCATTTTGATGACCCTGATAGCCCCTGAGGAAATCGTCGGCATCGCCTACGACTCGGGAGGAGTCACGACTTCCACTGTGACGGTGCCCCTTGTCACCGCCCTGGGAGTCGGCCTTGCTTCCTCTATTCGGGGCCGTAACCCCATGG
>JAOZQV010000213.1 GCA_029932035.1 Deltaproteobacteria bacterium
TCATAATCATCCTCCGGATATGCCTCGCCTGTAATGCATGTAAAACAGGCATATCCTGAAAGTGAAGATCCAAAGGTCCCTATCATTCAAATAAGACTTCATAAAGATCTTTAACCGATTTTATCCCCGACAGTTTCATACCGTCGGGCGGTTTCGATCCCACCAACTTTGTCTGAGATAAAAAGCAGTGTGAAAACCCTAATTTTTTGGCCTCCTTCATTCTGATCTCCGGCTGGCTTACCCCTCTCACCTCACCGGCAAGGCCCACCTCCCCAAACACCACGATGTCACGGCTGATCGGCCTGCCCAAAAAGCTGGACATCATGGCAGATACGATACCGAGGTCCGCCGCGGGCTCATCTATCTTCAGGCCTCCGGCCACATTGACGAAGATATCCTGATCCCCCAATTCCATTCCCAATTTTTTGCCTAAGACCGCCACAAGCAGGGAAATGCGGTTTTGGTCAACACCGATGGCCGTTCTTCTTGGCATGCCTAATGGGCTTGGACTGACTAATGCCTGGATTTCAACAAGGAGGGGTCTTGTCCCTTCAATACAGGCGATTACCGCGGATCCCGGCACGTCTTCGGGCCTTTCCTCGAGAAAAATTCTGGACGGGTTGTCCACCTCGGCAAGCCCCGAGTCCTTCATTTCAAAGACGCCTATCTCGTTGGTTGAGCCATATCGATTCTTGGCTGCCCTGAGTATCCTGAACACATGTCCCGTGTCTCCCTCAAAATAGAGGACTGTGTCCACCAAGTGCTCTAAGACCTTTGGCCCTGCAATGGCGCCATCCTTAGTAACATGGCCCACCAAAAAGACGGGGGTCCCCGATCCTTTTGCATAGGCCATAAGACGTGAGGCCACTTCCCTTACCTGTCCTACACTGCCGGGGGCCGAAGAGATATCGTCAGTGTAGAATGTCTGGATCGAGTCAACGGCCACAAGGTCGGGCTTCAGCGGAGCTACCCTATCAAAAAAATCTTCAATACAGGTCCCTGTCATTACATAGAGACCTTCTGCATCAATACCAAGTCTCTCGGCCCTTAATTTTATCTGCTGTGCGGATTCCTCCCCCGAAAGGTATAAAGAACGAAAATCCTGCCGGGAAAGTCTGTCGAGTACCTGGAGGATAATAGTCGACTTTCCAATCCCGGGGTCTCCACCGATAAGGATAAGTGATCCGGGGACCACACCACCGCCAAGGACTCGATCAAACTCGGCCAGCCCGGTTTTCAATCTCATCTCAGGCGCTAAGGATATGGCATTGATACGCTCAGCCCGGCTCATTGTAGAAGATCTTGTTTCCTTTTTGAAAGGTTTTCGGATCTCCTCTACCATGCTGCTCCACTGGCCGCATTCAGGGCATCGACCCATCCATTTAAGGGCTTCATAGCCGCAGCTTTGGCAGACGTAGCCCGTTTTTTCTTTCTTGGTCATGCTGATTGCCACTGACCCTTACTCCCACCTTCCGTCGTCTCTTTTCCTCAGGTCAGTGTACTCTACTCGTCCCTGCTCATTAATAAATGATGTCAACAGCCAGTTCACCACACTGATTACCAAGGCTCCAAACAGTGCCGACCAGAACCCATGGACCTGAAACCCTGAAATTACACCTGACGCCATCTTCAACAAGAGAGCATTAATGACAAACGTAAAAAGGCCGAAGGTTAGGAGATTGATGGGTAGGGTCAGGATAAAGAGGATAGGCCGAAAAAAAATATTTAAAATGCCCAAAATAGCTGCAGCAAGGAATGCGCTGAAAAAGCCGCTTACTTCGATGCCGCTTATCAGATAAGAGGCGATCACAATGGCTGCTGTAAGCACTAACCATCTCACAAGAAGTCCCATGTTTTGTTTATCTCCTTATTTCATAATCTTAATCGTTTTGAGTCCCGCCCGAGGCGGGATTAAGATTAGGATTTTGAAACATCTACAGCCTTGCTGAGTGCGGAGCTGTGGAGCTTTCCGGCTAAATGTACGGGGCTTTTTCCGTAAATGGGGTCCCAGCCCGAGGGATCTGCCGTGCAAAAAAACTGCACTTCGAGTCCCATGCGTATGATTGCCTCATCGGGTAGCATTCCGACCATTCGTGCAGTAGCGTCCCAGGTCGCCCCGCAGGGTGCTCCACGTACCACATCTATCTTGGAAATGCACCCCTCATTAATGTCTACAGCGAATTCCGGTGCGCCAAATAGCTCACCATATTTTCCGAGACAGGCCTGCCTCGGAAGGGCACATCAGGTGGGAGGGGTAAGGACCCCTTTGACCCTGCTTTTCTTGCCAGAGGCAACCACAGGTATTCCATTTTTGAGGCAAATTAAGGCAAGGTCGTGGGACAGATCGGGATGCCCTAAAAAATCCAGAACCAGGTCTGCCCGAATGTCCTCCGGGAGGAATGGACCTGTATCGTCAATTACGGGCGGAAAGGTCTGATCAATGGCAAGGACTTCAATATTGAACAAATTATTCCCGAATCGTGTTATCCCCTCGATTTTCCCCTTCCCACTGTTGTTTTGCTGAAAAACCCATATTTTTTGAGGAATCGCAACCATTTGTTACTCCTGAGATAATTCCATGATTAAATAATTCTAATTCTATTGTATAACATTTTGAAATGTCAATCCTTTTAGCCTTTGAATTTCATGTTTCTCAGCCGAGAGATATGTGCATCCGATGGCTTCAGCGCCCTTGTGCATAGTATGATTCCAGCTAACTTTTTGAGGTAGGACAAGTGAGAAAAAATTCTTTTCCCTTGAAATTATAACGAATTTGCGCTATTTAGTGCCCTGGTCTGAACAGTTCGTAGGGAGGATTTTATGTTGAGAACCGGTTTTGTAGGATGGCGAGGAATGGTTGGATCGGTCCTTATGGGCCGCATGAGGGATGAGCAGGATTTCAAGGGTTTTGACCCGATCTTTTTTACCACCTCCAATGTGGGCGGAAAGGGCCCTGACGTGGGTCTTGAGGCTCCTCCATTAAGGGACGCATTTGATGTTGATCTGCTTTCTACATTAGATATCATCGTCACCTGCCAGGGTGGGGGATATACAAAAGAGGTTTACCCTGAACTTAGAAGGAAGGGCTGGAAGGGCTACTGGATAGACTCAGCGTCAACCCTGAGATTAGATGACGATTCTATTATTGTCCTCGACCCTGTAAACAGATCAGTCATTGACCAAGGCTTGTCATCAGGAATCAAGACCTATGTGGGCGGCAACTGCACGGTCAGTTTGATGCTCATGGCCCTCTCGGGTCTCTTTGCCGCTGGCCATATTGAATGGATATCTGCCATGACATACCAGGCCGCCTCGGGCGCGGGGGCCAAGAACATGAAAGAGCTGATTGCCCAGATGTACGTTCTTGGAAGTGTCTCGAAGAGCCTGTTAGATGATCCCGCTTCATCGGCCATTGCCATGGACGAGGCGGTAACAGGGGAGATGCGAAACAACGGTTTCCCCACTGACAATTTCTTGGCGCCACTTGCCGGAAGTCTCCTTCCGTGGATCGATTCTCCAATGGAATCAGGCCAGACCAGGGAGGAGTGGAAAGGGTCAGTGGAAACGAACAAAATCTTGCAGACAGAACATCCGATCCCCATAGACGGCATCTGCGTGCGCGTGGGCGCCATGCGCTGCCACAGTCAGGGGCTTACCATTAAATTAAACAGTGATGTCCCGCTTGATGAACTAACGGAAATAATCGGGAAGGGAAATCAGTGGGTGGACCTTGTCCCGAATGATAAGGAGTCGACCCTGAAATACCTGACCCCGGCCGCGGTAAACGGAACCCGGACTATCCCGGTGGGCAGGCTCCGAAAGATGTTGCTGGGGCCTGAATATCTAACTGCTTTCACTGTAGGGGACCAGCTCCTCTGGGGGGCAGCGGAACCTATTCGCAGGATCTTGAACATAATAGTTGAGTATTGCAGCCGGTATGAATAAAATACCCGATAGACAGCGCCGCTCGGAAGTGGTAAGCTCACTGGTGGGGCTCCCGGACTTCAAATCCGGTGTAACGGGCTAAAACCTCGTTAGGTGGGTTCGATTCCCATGCACTTCCGCCACTAATAAAATCAAGGGCTTGGCTGATTTCAGTTAAGTCCTTTTGGTTTTTCCATCCAAGCCTGCAGGGATCATCCTATCCATCCAATCTCCCCTTGTTGGGCTTTCTGTCCTCTGTCCCTTTCCTATCTTCTATTTCCTGTTCCCTCTTTTACCTTAGCGTCTTTGCCCCTTCAGCTTTCAGCTTTGAGCCTTCCTCTCTGTGCGTCTTTGCGCGAGACTTTTTTATACTTTTATTGACGTACCACAGGCTCGTCCAGGCCTTAAGCGATTATGATTAAAATTACGATTAAGCGTATGAATCCAAAAATAAATTTTAGACCTCTTTTTCGGGGGGGAGTTTCATCCTTTTGAAGACCAGGTCATTCATGGTCTGTGGTTTAACGGCCCTCTGGGAGATTAATTCTTTGATACCTGCCTTGAATGCATCCGGATCATGAAACGGGTGAGTGCCCTCCACAACCTTGAGGTTCGGGTAATCCCTCTTTATGGTCTCCAAAAAGGCGTCCTTGAAGGGACACAACTGAATGAGACAGGAACTCAGGTGGAGAGAATCAATACCATAATCAACCAGGGCCTGGACTTTTTGCCAGATGCGGTCTGATCCAACGGCCGTTGGGCATCCACCACAATGAATGACGCCCACCAGATCCAAGGGCTCATCCTCAGGATAATCCTTGAACGATCCCTCTCTGCCACGCAGATTTCCGAAACAGCCAACCATAACACAGTTTAGCTCTCTTGTGGTGATGTCACATCCCAATATGCCTACCTTTGCCATATTTCTCCTCCATGGGGCTCGCACAACCCCTCAGGTCAACCAGCGTTTCCTTCGTTTATAGAACTTTGCGTCCCGATAGCTTCTTTTAGTGCCCATCTCAGTCAATCCAAGGTAAAACATCTTTACGTCCTCGTTTTCCTTAAGCTTGTCCACTGAATCGTCTAAAACGATCTTGCCGTTTTCCATAACATAGCCGTGTTCAGCAATGGAAAGGGCTAAGTGGGCGTTTTGCTCCACCAACAGAATCGTAATTTTTTGTTCTTCATTAAGCTGCTTAATTATTTTAAAGATCTCGGCCACTAAGATGGGGCTCAGCCCTAATGATGGCTCATCAAGCATCATCAGGCGGGTACGGGCCATGAGGGCCCTTCCGATAACCAGCATCTGCTGCTCCCCGCCGGAGAGATATCCGGCTAAGGCATTTCGGCGTGTCTTGAGAATCGGGAAATAGTGGAGCACCATATCAAAACGTTCGCGGATTTCCTTACGACTACGACGGGTTCGGGTTGCGGCCATGAGATTCTCATAGGCTGTCAGGTTTTCGAACACACACCGCCCCTCCATGACCTGGAAGATACCGAGACGAACGATCTCTTCCGGTTCTTTGTCGTTTATGCGCTGACCCATAAATTCTATGGTTCCGTCGGTAACCTCCCCCTCCTCTACCTTGAGTAGTCCGGAGATGGCCTTCAGGGTGGTGGTTTTGCCTGCCCCATTTGCCCCTAAGACAGCGACAATCTGTCCCTCTTTCACCTCAAGGGACATCCCTTTTAAAACCAGGATAACGTCATCATATATAACTTCGATGTTGTTGACATTGAGCATCGGATGTCTCTACTAACGTCTCACGCAAAGGCGCAAAGACGCGAAGGTTTTTGACTAAATTTATCCAAAAAGGCTCTTTACCTCAGCGTCAATTTCCAATCCCGCGCATCGCGGGATCAATCTTCAATATTCAATTCATTAACCCTTTCCTGCAGAACGAACCTTTGCACTTTCCCCCCCGAAGTCTTGGGTAAAGCTTCGATGAAATCAACCCAGCGGGGGTACTTGTACATGGCAATTTTTTCTTTAACGAATTCCTTGATCTCCTCTTCTAATTGATCAGAAGGGGAATGATCAGGTCTTAATACTACAAAGGCATAGGGCTTAACAAGATCGTCCTTGTCCTGGCGACCGACCACAGCGCTCTCTGCCACAGCAGGATGCTGGTTGAGGGCATTTTCAACCTCCTGAGGGGCCAACCATTTCCCCCCTACACGCAGCATATCATCGCTTCTGCCACGGAAATAATAAAAGCCCTCCTCATCCTCGAGGTACCGATCCCCTGTGACAAACCATTCACCTAACATATTGTCCCTTGTCTCTTCCCTCATGTTCCAGTAGGCAGAGGCTATGGAACCTCCGCTTACCAAGAGATGGCCGATCTCGCCTTGGGCCACAGGCAGCCCATCCTCGTCCAACAAACGGGTGCTATACCCTGGAACGGTCTTTCCGGTACTGCCAGGTTTGACCTCGCCAAAACGATTGGAAAGAAAAATATGACAGATCTCTGTGGAGCCGGTGCCATCTAAGACCTCCACTTCAAATTCTTCCTTGAAGCGGTGATAAACCTCCTTAGACAGGATCTCAGCCGATGATATGCATGCCCTGAGACTGTCAACGGGCGGCAAATCTTTCTCCTCTTCCCGGCAGGTCTTTTTATAATCGGCAAGTGCGCTCAAAAGGGTCGGCACGGTAAAGAACAGAGTGGGCCGATACCTGATTAGATCCTCATACATAAGGTCCGGTGTGGGCCGGTGATTAATAA
>JAOZQV010000214.1 GCA_029932035.1 Deltaproteobacteria bacterium
TCCACACGATTTTTAGTGATAGTGCTCTCAAGAATACTACCTTTGCCTCCCTTGAGAACAATCCCTTTATCAAAGCCCCCAACCAACAGGCTTTTCAAGTCGAAGCGGCTTTCTTGGCCTATTATAATACCGTCGCCCCCCATCCCTTTTATCGTCGCCAATTTGACCTCAAGGTTTCCCCCTTCGCTCTCAATGCAGGGCGAGCAATCCTGCAGACTGGCATGAGAGATTTCAGCGCGCCCCCCGGAAGCCACATGAATACCTTGCCAGTCTTTACCCTTCAAAATGACTGAACGTTCCTGGGATCCTTTGATCTTCAAGGTTCCCTTTGCAGTCAAACTGGCTCCGGACAAGAATTTGAGACGCGAACCGGGTCCTATCTCGAAAATCTCACCCTCCGGGATAATAGATTCCATTGCAACGAGATAGACTCCGGGGATTAGGGTCCCTTTTGATACCTTTGGCAGCTTCACCTCATCAAAAAATGGCATGGTTACCTTGACGGTGCTGGTAGGCGGGGAACGGTTGCCGATTTTGTCTATGGATCTGACTCGATAATAATGGACGCTTCCCTGGGTAACTCCAGAGTCTAAAAACCTTTGATCTTTTGTTTTCGCCAAAGCCACGAAATCTCCCACAGGCCTCTCGCCCCTCTCCACAACAAACTCATTCAAGTCCACGGTCTGGGGCAGTGCCCATGAGAGGGAAACCCCTTTCCGGCTTGAACTTGCCTCCACATTTCCAGGTGGAGGTGGGGCGATGGCGTCTATGGTGACGGCCCCTCCTGTCTCCAACCATACCCTCTCAACACCATTGGATTTTACCATCCGGATCTTGATGGGTGCCATGGATGTTTTGTCCCCTTCCCTGACCAGATAGACTCCCTTGTAGATGCCCCCTTCCGTGTATAAAATCGGGATATCTTTCTTGAAATCGCCTAAGTCAAAGGTACAGGTAAGGCCTTTTTCAGCGTTTATTTCCACCTCAATCTGTTCCCCGGCGGCGAATATCGCTTTATCGATATTGGTATCTACGGAGATTATCTCCGGTAGTGCCTCCTTGTGCGGGCTGTCCGGGACGAACTGGGTAATCTTCCACCCCAAATCGTATATAATAAGCCGCATGTGTTTTCTTTCTGACTCGTCCATGACGGCCTCTAACACAACTGCTGCGGCGCTTAGGGGGCTCGTTGGGATCGATATCTTTCTTTTTGAAGCCGACTCAGTCCAGGCCCCTAAGGTATCACCCCTGTTGTTAACCATTTTGATCTTAGCCTCGATTGAATACTCGTCATAGGCCAAGGCCTTCAGCATAACTGCGGAAATGATCTCAGGGTAGACCAGGCCATCCACCCCCAGGATTTTGCAGAGTTCTCCGGGAGACGCCTTGTCCCAGGTCTTGTCTTTTAGCGAGCCAAGCTTCCTGTCCACCTTGTCTAAGATCTGGGTCGAATATCCTTTTCCATTTAACTGATTGTTAATAACGCCCCTAAGCAGCCTGGCCACAAATCTCCCTTCCTCGCTTGTTGGATCAACCTGCAGACTAAATTGCTGTTTATCTTCAGCTCCCGGCTGCATGTCGGGCCCTCGCTCCTTCATAGAATTTTTTTTCAAATCACCCTTTTTGCCCTCTTCGGAAAGGAACTTAGCGGGCAATACCGCTATTCTCTTAGGGATATTTCTCTCTTCGATATAGATAACTTTTTTGGGCTTCTTGGTGGTGCTGCAGGACCAGACAAACACTGCCAAAAAAGGCACAAGCAGAATAAACCATCTCGCCCCGGAAGAATTGATATTCGGTCGCCTCATCATGTCTTTCTCCTCTTCAAGACCTTGTCTATATTTAGATCTTCTGTGATCCCCAAGGCAGTTTGGACGTGCCCCGAGAGCTTGAGACGTTTTTCCTTAAGCAGGTATTCTCCACTCCCCCAGGCGTCAACCACAGGACCCCTGAGGGAGAAGGTATCCAGAACAATCCGTCCTTTTTGCAGATCGGCCCTCGCTACTGCCTTGTCAAAGGGAAGAGAATCCAATGTATTCGGGTTCACCCCGGCTACTGCAAGAATATCCATCAAAAAACTCAAACGGTAGTCCAGAGTCGATAGATTATTGACAGAGCATCTCGCCAACGTCGCCATTATCTGACCCTCAGCTCCCTCTAAAAGCGCCTTTGGATTATCTCCTTTGGCAAACAAAGACGCTGAGACAGTAAGCCTCCCTGCTAAATAGAGGGGAAGTTCTTTAGAGAAACAGGCGATAAAGGAATAGAGGTTTAGACTCACTCCCTTTCCGTTTATCTCGGCAACAACCGTACTGGGCGGAATAAATCTGGCGGCCAGGGAAAGATTAACGCCACAGACCCGGATAGCCCCTGTCACCGTGGCCTGGTCCTTTCGGCATAATAACTCGAACTCCATATCATCTATCTGAGGCAAATCGTTGAATTGGAAGCTCTTGATAAGCGCCTTCCCGTAAAGATCTTTCCCCTTTATCAGGGCAAGGTCGAAATCCTTTGTCTCCTGCTCCACCGCTCCCCGACTGCCGGTGCCTTCTTTTGATGAAGATTGGGATATCCGGAAGTTATTCAGGCGCGCCACAAAGCTGGTCTCCTGGTTGAGAGGCACACGAACCATTCCCCCCTCTGCCACCACCTCAAGGCATGGGTTGGTCAGACCAAAATCAAATTTCAGACTTGCTGTTTTTCCCTTTTTGGCCTTCAGATTTAGGACAGTGTCAAAGACCTCAAAGGTATTTAAACGGCCTTTGAATTCCATTCTTTTGAGATTCATGGGAAGGGCGAAAGATCCACTGATTGAACCGGTTCCACCTCGCGATGAACTGAATTTGAGTTTTTCAACGCTGACAGAGGGTTTCCCCTCCTCTATTATTACCTTTGTTTTAAGCTGGCTTATGGTAAAGTCCTGTTCTTCCCCTTTCTCCGAGACCACATGAATTTTGAGCCCTTCGGTCTTGACATCCACGGAACCGCTGATAGCGGCCTTTTCTCCCTGGGTCCCCTTCACATCCAAAGAAGAGAGCGCGATCGCGCCTTCGGCGCTCAGACTCTTCAGCTTTGCCTTGGTAAGAAGATTGTCCAGAACCTCTTTCCCCTTGGGGTTCTCTAATACCCACCCATGAATGGTTTCCATGTCAAATAGGAGATCGGCGCATTTGAGTTGATATGCGCCTCCTTTGGCGAGGCTAATGGCAACTTCTTTGAGTTCATTTTTATCGAAGTGAAGGGCTGCTGAGGAGAGAATAAATTCTCCGGCTTCGGAATCTATGTGCAATGTCAGGTCCTTGGCCCCCACGCTTTCAATTTTGGGGATTTGATCGCCGAGATCTCCCTTCATGAATCCGAACTTCACTAAGAAATCCTTCACGGCCGAGGCATTCAGCGAGGCCTTGGGGGCGTCTACCTTCAACTTCAAAGGAGCTAAGGAAGAGATAGTGACACTGCCTGCAAACTTAAGCCCTATCTCGTCGATGGAGAAATCTTCTACCTGCACCGATATTGTCTGATCTTTCTTTTCAATCTTGTCCATAGCCAGGGCAAAAGAGACCGGTTGGACGTGGGAGTCGCGCCCTTTCAAGATCAGCTTTCCGTTATTGACCGTAATTCCCCCCACCATTTCCGCTGGAATGGCGGATGTTGTCAGGAGGGAAGGGCCGGAGGGAATGAAATCCGCGAGGAGGAGCGGCTCTTCCATTATGACTCTTTTGAGAGAAATCCGGCCCCCAATCAGGGCCAGTAAATCAGGATATAGACTAAGGGAAGGAATCTTGACGTTGTTGTTCTCATTCTCAACCTCCAGCCCTGAAAAAACGATTGTTGGCATCGGTGAATAATGAAATTCCACGCTTTCAAATTTAACCGCTGCCCCTAAGTATTTGCGGGTTATCTCTTCTATATTGGCATTGATGTAGAGCCCGGCCCCGAATAAGAGGATGACAATGGCAAGAAAACAGGACGACACGATTATAATCAGTTTCTTTTTCATATTATTATCCTCCTCCGGCTGTTGGATTTTAGTCTCGTCATACAGCAGTGTGGCCGATTACCGATGGCATCACAATGAAGATCGACGATTCCAAAACAACCATAACCAATGATTAATGTTAATGATAAATGCTAATTGATAAATGTTAACTGATAAATGTCAAGGGAGGCGTTGGTTGGATGTTCAGACTTTGCCAAAGGCGGCCATAGGGACTCATATGCCCGGCGACAGAAGTCCGCTGCATAATATCAGCAACGGACTTCTGACAGCCATCAATGGACATCGATGTTTTCTATTTCAGCAAAAACACCACCTTGGCCTGGGCTAAGAGATTGCTCTTTTTGTCGTGAACATATATAGCCGCAGCATCGTCAACAGACACCTTTGCGTTCGTCATCTTGACCACTCCGATTCCCTTCAGCATCATCGGCTTTGTGCTACCCCAGCTTGCAAGCAGGGCCTTTGCCTTGCCGGGATCTGTAGTAAAACCGCCGCAGCCCCTCTCCACTAAAACGCTGCTCAATATTTTGGATGGATCAAAGACTATCTCGTCTTTCTCCGTGAGGATGGTATTTACAAGGGCAGGTTTGAACTGAAATGCACGCACGTCTATAATAATACCATCATAAACAATAGTTATTTCGGATGGCTTCGCCACCTCAGGTTTGGCCTCGGACACATGCGTAGCCTCTTTGACCTTCGGCGGAACCACGACGTCAGCCTTTTTGGTTGGCGCGGGAGTTTCAGAGAGGACCTTTGGTATCAGCTTTGGCTTGTAATAGGGCCTCTGCTCAGGGTTTAACTTATTCTCTTTAATTAGAGGCAAAATGATGTCATAGAGCCCACCCTTACCCCGGATGTAGAGTCTCATGCAGACTTCGGCAGATCCTCGGTCACTATGGAATTTATCCCCGCACTTGACGGCCCCCCGCAGGAATCCCTGTATCGTCGTCCGGATATCGTCAGACCGTAACATGCCGTCTTTCACCGTGGTCTCACCATAGAGACGCAACCCCTCAAGGACCTCCAGAAGGTCCCGCTGAGCTATGACAGTCGCCGCTCTCATGGCCCTATACCGGCTCTGCCCCTCTTCTGACGCGCCCGTCACCTGGATGTACCCCTCCTCAAAAACCTTTACTGGAGCAGTTATACTCTCCCAGTCATCCGCTGCCCATGCCACGCTGAACAGAAAAAACATACCAACAAAAACGGTAATAAATCCACAAATTCTTTTCATAACAATCCTCCTTATCTAATGAACGTTCATAACATTTCTTAAACGTAAAACAGCCAAGAGCAGCTCTGCGCCATCCACATCGTCATCAGGTCTGAACGCCCCTGATAAATCCGGTTCCATAAGCCCTCTCGTCACGGCATTTGTTACCGAATTGAAATATGAGGAAGTGGGAGGGACATCAGGATAGGGAGAGTTCTTTTGCCCATAATATTTTGTGGGCAGAGATTTGTCTCCCGTTATTTTGACCAACAGGTCTTCCAGGATAAACGCTAATTCCTTACGGGTTATCGGTTTATCAGGAAAAAAGAGATAGGCCCTTGAAGTTTTGTCATAAATAGGTTCCAGCCCCCTCAATCCCCACTTTAAGACAATCAGTATCTCGGGCTTAAACATGTTGTTGCTTACATCAGCGGGCACAAAGGATTCTTTGGATTTCTTTTCAGGAACCGGAATCCGTCCTGCTAAGAAACGGTCCAGATGGACCTCATCCACCAGCAGGGCCGCCACGTCAGCGCGATTCACCCCGTCCTTTATGGCAATACGCTTGGCCACATCCGTGAGGGTAAAATTGGTGGATGCCCTCGTAATCTTCTGTACCCTTTTATACAGCTTGTTGGCCGGTTCGTGCCAGCGACCCGGGGAAACACTCAGGACGTTTCCTAAGGCGCGCTCCGAATCCCTGAAATCCAGGGCCTTGAAAAAGGCGACCCCCATGAAATAATCGGCAGCCTCCCTCGACCTGTAATAGGGCAACTCATCGGTGTTAACCTCGCTGAGTTTGACGGCCCCTTTGTACTGCTTCTTTGCCTTCTTAAGCCATTTCTTCGGTTTGGCATGCATAAATACCCTGATACCGGTAACCCCTGCTGCAAACTCCTGAGAGTCTCCTTCAGCCTCATCTTCGGCATCATCTAAGAGTTCCAAGGCCCTTTTCAACTCCACTGACTGGTGTTCCCTGTCTTTCTCTGCCTCAGTCCTCAAGGCCGCTACCAGGGCCTTGCCCGCAAGGGCAGGCGAATAATCAGGCTCTAACTTTATGGCCCTTTCAAAACGCGTTGAGGCCTCGGTCAAGTTGCCCTTATCTATAAGCTCCATTCCCACAAGGTAATGGTGGGCAGGATTGTCCTCGGGCGAAACAGACTCGACCCGTTTAGTGGCACAGCCTCCCATCATCCAAACGATACTCAAGATAAATACAATGGCAAATGATTTCCTCATAATTCTCCCTCCCTTTTTTATTTTCGACTGTAACCTGCCTCCATCACGATTTCCTCAGCTTCTTTTCCATAGCTGCCAGGGCCTCAAGGTAGTTGACATACATCCCTATCTGGTCTTTCTGGGATATTGCATACCCCCAGATAGCAGCAT
>JAOZQV010000215.1 GCA_029932035.1 Deltaproteobacteria bacterium
ATATTTTTTGCCATCTGAAGCTGTATAGTATCGCTCCCCATCGCGGACGGCGGTATGGCGCCATTCATCCAGGAGGGTGAAGTGGGATTCCCTCATATATTCCTTCTGTGCCACACACACCTTGGCCTCCTTTGCCTTTGCTGTAAGCTCTGGGTCCGGGGCCTTGGCGGCCTTTCCTGCATTATAGAAGAAAGGGGAAAGAAACAGACCGATACCTATGATCAGGCCGATAATGATTTTACCTCCATCATACATCCTCTTCATCCTCCATTCCCGGTAGGGGTTCGGCACGCAGATCCGTGGTTCTCTTCTTCTCTCCATCAAATACCAAGGCATTTGCTACCATCTCGTGGATCCCGGTGACATCTACCCCGGGAACCCAGTATTCCATGGCGTTTGGCAGCACAGCCCTGTCAATGGCACATATGCAGGCAAGCATGTTTACATCGTGCTTTTCATGAACATATTTTACTGCGTTTGCCCTCGGCAGGCCACCCCGCATCCTTAATTCCATGTTTTCCCCGGCATTGAGGCCTGAACCGCTCCCGCAGCAGAAGGTCTGCTCTCGGATGGTCTCTGGGGGCATTTCATAAAAATTATTACACACATTCTTTATAACATACCTGGGTTCCTCAAGAAAACCCATACCCCTGGCCGTGTTACAGGAGTCATGGAATGTGACCTTTAAATGATCATTCCTGCTTGGGTCCAGTTTGAGCTTGTTATGCTTCATGAGATCTGCGGTAAATTCAATGATATGAACCATCTTTGTTGCTGTTGCATTTTCAAATTTGGTTCCGGTTATGGGCGAAACCGGTTCCTCCAAAAAGTCGGGAGGTCCATTAAAGGTTTCCATATACTGGTTCACGACACGCCACATGTGGCCGCACTCGCCACCTAAGATCCATTTGACGCCGAGCCGCTTGGCCTCGGCATACATCTTGGCATTGAGCCTCTTGGCCATCTCGTGGGAGGTAAAGTATCCGAAATTACCACCCTCTGAGGCGTAGGTGCTCCATGTGATGTCAAGACCCTGTTCCTTCAGATAATGGAAAAGCATCATGTAGCCCATACAGGTAAATGTCCCGGGGTCGGCAAACACATCACCCGAAGGCGTCACGAAAAGGACCTCGGCGCCCTTTCTGTTGAAATCCTGCTCCATGCGGATACCGGTAAGATCCTCAATTTCGTCGGTAAAAAACTCTAACATGTCTTTAAAGGCGTGGGGCTGAATACCGAGATGGTTTCCTGTCCGGTAACAGTTTGCAACTGGCGCAGCGATCCAGTCCGGGTTGAGGCCCAAGAGATTCGTCAGCTCTCTGCCGATGATAGTTACCTCTGCGGTATCAATGCCGTAGGGACAGAAAAGGGAGCAGCGACGGCACTCAGTGCACTGGTAGAGGTAGTACCACCACTCCTTAAGCACGTCTTCTGTAAGTTCTCTCGCGCCCGCGAATGGGCCTAATATCTTTCCGCCTATGGTGTGATTTTTCCTGTAGACCGACCTGAGAAGCTCTGCCCGCATTACCGGCATGTTTTTGGGATCGCCCGAACCAATAAAGAAGTGGCACTTGTCAGCACACGCCCCGCACCTGACACAGATATCCATGAAGAGCTTGAGAGACCTGAATTTGTCAAGGCGGTCTTTGAAACCCTCTTCAATGATCTCTTTCCAGTTTTCAGGCAGTTGCCAGTCCTCGTCTGAAGGATTCCACTCCTTTGGATAGGGCATGCCCACGTACTCGAGGTTCTTTGGTTTTGAACCATAGCAATATATGCCGGGTCTGATTTCTACCTTTTGATTCATCCACCCCTTTTCAAATAGGGACGGATAGTGGTCAATCTTCGCTGTTTCTGCTGGTTTTGGGGTATCTACCATGGTTACTCCTTTTCTTCTGTGTCTGCTGTTGATTCAGCCTGCTTTTCCACAGGTAAGCCAGCCTCTATCATTTTATCCCTGAACTCATCTTCATATTCGTCATAGGTGTGGGTCTGAACAGGATAATTCCACGGATTCACATGTCTGACAAAGCGGCTGTTGTTGGCCAGATTCCTTGTGGGACTGAGAAATATCCCGGCCAAATGCATCAGTTTGCTGAAGGGAAAATAGGCGATCAAAACACAGAGGATGAAAAGGTGGATATAAAAAATCACACCGATCCCTTCGGGCGAAACCGGGGAAAACTTGAACAGACCGATGGCGAGTTCCTTTACGCTTGTAACATCAACTCTGAACAGGTACCGCATGAGCATACCCGAAAATCCGAGGGCAATAATCAGAAAGAGGGGGAAGTAGTCGGCGGGGAGGGAGACATAACGCATCTGGGAATAGAGTATCCTTCTCAAGAGGAGCCATGTGACCGCGGCCATAAGGAGCATATCGGTCAGATAAACTCCGGGGAGGCCAAAACCGTTGAACGGCGCAGCGCCCATCTGCATAAACCCGTCAAGGTTTTGAAGTAGTGTTACAAACCCTGGCACGGGCTCAGTGAAAAACCTGAAATGCCTCAAAACAATGACGAGAAAGGAATAATGGAAAAGGAGGGCGGCCACCCAGAGCCATTTTTCCCATTCATAATCTATCTTTGGAACACCATCGATTCTCCTGTACTCGAGTCTGGTATTCCGGAAGAGGGACCGGAATGTGAGTACTTCGAAAATCATTCTGATAACCACCCCCCCTGTGCCCTTTGGGTTGTCAATCGGGTTTGATTTAATCCAGGGGAACGACCATTCCTGACCTGCCGTGGTTGGGATCCTGAATGGTACGGGCGAGCGGCTCCAGTCAATAACACGGACCACAATACCCACAATAAATGTGGCCATTGCCGCGTATGGTATAATAATCCCAAAAAGGATCCGCAGATCCAATGCCCCAACGCCTATCCAGGGGATCAGGACAACCACTATGACTGCGAAGGATGAAAACAGGATGCTTAATACGAAATTCATAGGCCATTACCTCATTTCAAATAACTGTCCCATTAGTGTCATCTCAAAGAGCCGGTCTCTGCTCCGGTATCTCACTGATGAGATTAGCTCTTTCCAATAATTTCCCCACTTGATTCTTGACCTCATTCACCCGAATATCAGAGATTTTCTGGCGGCACGCCGAATAGACATCAAAGGCCAGGAGGGCAATTTCATCTATTCTGTTGTCGAGGATACACATTTCATCCGTGAGACCGTTTCCCAATTCCTCCCTTATGATCTGTTTCAGCTGAAGGACAAAGGCAACGGCCAGGGAAGGCTTGAAGTCCTGGACTGCCCTGATTCTAATAATACTGTCGAGGCAGGACGAAATCTTTTCCGTATTATCACCTTTAATAATTTCATCATACAGGATTTCAATCTCTTTTGATATGATAAGACCCACGGGGTTGGCGAATTGACTCTTTTCTCTTTTTAGGAATCCCTGACTCCCTTCAGGATATGACTTGATGATTGCGTCTCGCCATTTCTTGAGAATCTTAGATCTCTTTTCTGTTAAGAGCTTATCTATGTCCATATTCGGGTTCCAGGTTCCTATTTTTGGTTAGGCAAATTCCTTTTGAAGGAAACCTATAGAAAAATTGTATTTTTCTGTCAAGGAAAAAATGGAGATTTCGGTTTTTCCTTGACAAAAACATGAGCTCAGGATTAGCATTCCGCAAATTTAATATGAACCTGCAATTTTAATCGGGGGTTAACGAATGGCCATCGATACCACTTTGTATATCCGCTCTCCAGGCCTTACTTCAGCGCTTCTTGACTGGCTTCAGATGCTGACAGGCGCGGGGTTAATCCTATTTATGTGGAGCCACATGGTACTTGTTGCCAGCGTCAATTTAGGCGCCGGCGCCATGAATACCCTTGCCCGGTTTTTTGAGATTACTTACATGGCCCAGGTGGGGGGACCGCTCATAGGCGCGACCTTCCTCTTTCACTTTATCTTGGCCGCCCGCAAGGTCCCTTTCAGGGTGGAACAACAATCTACTATCTGGAAGCACGCCCGTATGCTACACCATCATGATACGTGGCTCTGGTTGATCCAGGCATTTACGGCCATGATTATTCTGATCATGGGATCGATTCACATGTGGACCGTACTGACCGACCTGCCGATCACAGCCGCCAAAAGCGCAGCGAGGATCCAGGGGGGATTCTGGTTGGTGTTCTACCTTATTCTTCTCCCCATGGTGGAGCTTCACGTAGGGATCGGGTTTTATCGTATTGGCGTGAAATGGGGCTTTATCAAACGAAGCAACCGGAAGGGGCTTAAAAGGTTTGAAAATATTCTTACGGGGATATTCATATTCATTGGCCTGATCACTATTATCCGTTTTATGACCTTGGCTACTTAGTAGCCGTTTACGGATTAAAATTCAAAGGTTAGCGGTTCAAGGTTAAGGGATGAGATAGCTTTCCTATTTCAATATCAATTATCAATATTCAATTTTAAACGGAGTGAAGTCGTTGGAAACCGAATTCAGTGATCTGTTGTGCATAGGAGCCGGATTAGCAGGGGAACGGGTTGCCATAGAGGCCGCGTCAAACGGATTTCAGGCCATATGCCTGAGTCTTGTGCCTCCCAGGCGGTCCCACTCATCCGCTGCCCAGGGAGGGATGCAGGCCTCTTTGGGAAACTGCATCATGGGGGATGGTGATAACCCGGACATACACTTTGAAGACACGGTCAAGGGTTCGGACTGGGGTTGCGACCAGGAGGTGGCGCGGCTCTTTGTGGAGACTGCCCCTACGGCAGTGCGTGAAATGGCCCTTTGGGGGATTCCGTGGAATAGGGTTGTCCCTGGGAAATCCACCTATTTCAAAGGAGGAAAACAGTACGAAAAGGTTGAGGCCAAAGAGAAAGAAGGTCTGATTACCGCCAGATCTTTTGGTGGAACGGCCAAATGGAGGACCTGCTACACGTCGGACGGGACCGGGCATACACTCCTCTACACCATGGACAACAAGGTGGTGGAATTAGGCGTGAAGGTGCACGACCGGATGGAGGCCATATCCCTTATTCACGATGGGGAAACCTGTATGGGAGCGGTGGTGAGAGACCTTAAAACAGGGAAACTGAAGGCCTACTTAGCCAAAGCCACACTTATAGCCACCGGCGGTTATGGACGTATATACCGTGAGACCACCAACGCGGTTATCAATGAGGGGAGTGGGGCCATCATTGCCCTTGATACCGGTATCGTCCCGATCGGAAACCCTGAAGCCATACAGTTTCATCCCACCGGCATCGTTCCCACGCACATCTTAGTGACCGAGGGATGCCGGGGTGATGGAGGGACCCTCTTAGATGTAAATGAAAATCGATTTATGCCCGAGTATGAACCTGAAAAGGCGGAATTGGCATCCCGCGACGTGGTGTCTCGGTGGATGACGCACCATATTCGAAGGGGTCTCGGGGTGAAAGGCCATTACGGGGATCATCTCTGGCTGGATATCCGGCACTTGGGGGCTCAACACATCAAGACCAAACTCAGGGAAGTGGAGGAGATCTGCAATAATTTCTTAGGGATTGACCCGATTACGCAACTGATTCCGGTGCGTCCTGCCCAGCATTATACCATGGCAGGAGTGAGGACCGACAAAGATGGCGCGGCCTATGGGCTTAAAGGGCTTTTTGCGGCAGGCGAGGCGGCCTGCTGGGATTTGCACGGTTTTAACCGTTTGGGCGGTAACTCCTTAGCTGAGACAGTGGTGGCCGGGAAGATTGTAGGAGATAAGATTGCCGAGTTCTTGAAGGGATATGATGTCACCTTTGATACCGGTATTATAAAAGGTTGTATGCTCAGCCAACTGGAACGGATTGAACGATTGGTATCGTGCAAGGATGGACACGAGGATGTATATAAGATCCGTAATGCCATGCAGGACGAGTTGATGGATGGAGTAGGCATTTTCAGAAACGGCAATGACCTCCAGAAAGCGGTTGATAACCTTGAGGAGATCTACGCCCGGGCAAAAAAGGTGGGGATCCGTTCCAACTGGCTCGGAGCCAGTCCGGAATTGAGCTTGGGTCTCAAGATCCAGGGGATGGTTCGTTTAGCGCTTTGTGTGGCATATGGGGCGCTTCAGCGGACTGAAAGCCGGGGATGCCATGCCAGGGAGGATTATGATGCCCGAAACGACAAAGACTGGTTGACCCGAACCTTAGCGACCTGGAAGGAAGGGGATGATCTGCCTACCCTGAACTACGAGCCAGTCTCAAAGATTATGGAGCTTCCGCCAGGCGACCGGGGATACGGCGCTACCAAGATCATCAGAGCTGATGGAGAAACTACAAAGCAAGAATCAGAACCTATGATGGGAGATTAAGATGGGCAGAAATCTGAAATTCAATATTTTCCGCTACAACCCTTTGGATCGCAATTCTGTCCCTCACTCAGACACATTTCTTGTTGAAGAGACCGACAGCATGACCCTCTTTATAGCCCTGACACGGATCAGGGAAGAGCAGGACCCATCACTTCAGTTCGATTTTTGCTGTCGCGCAGGCATCTGCGGGTCTTGCGCAATGATAATAAACGGGAGACCCGATCTCGCATGTAAGACCCTCACAAAAGAACTCCCA
>JAOZQV010000007.1:0-5678 GCA_029932035.1 Deltaproteobacteria bacterium
TTGTTCAAGCGCGCATCTTGTTTTTTAAAGTCCCCATGGGATTTGAATAGGATACAATAAAACGAACCGCATAGGACTCAAGGCCCATATCCTTAGTACCCCCAAAACCATGTCCCATAATGATACAAGGTACCGGGGCAGATACATTCTCAGGCAGATACAGCCATGCATGTAATGCCGTTCCTTTGACTTTAAAACTTACATCCTTTTTGAACGAGGATGCTCTTGTGTCTATCTCCTTGGTTAATTGTTTACTGTTTTCTAAACGCTGCTTTGGAACCGAAAAGCCAGGGGCAAAACCCACAATTAGTAGATAAATGACGATTATTCCAATAATAATACCTATACCTTGAAGAATCCTTTTTACTATTTTCATTTGTCATCTACTCCTCTAATGATAAAAACATTGTAAAGAAGTCCGTGAGGTAGTGTCCGTCACCATGGATGCGCATCATCTCCCGCATCCGGCTTTTGGATTAAAGAATCTCTTCGTTTTTCAAAAGGGCGCTTAAAAAATTCATAAAGGGCCTATCATCGTCCTGGCCGTCCACGTCCGTGTAGCCCTTGGTAAAATCGGATGTATTGCATGAGGGCTCCTTTTTCGTATTTTTTCGATCAGTTCAAATTACTGCCTATGGGTCACCGACAGATGGGTGTGGTTGTCTTCGATCTCAATCCCCTTTTTCAGCTCTGCCAACCCCATGTCTGATTCCCGAGCAGAAAGAAACTCAAAGGCCTTCACAAAGTGCGCTTTCTTTGCAGCACGCGTCGGGTTGGCCTGTGGCCCAAGATAGAGCCCCCCGAAAACTGATACTAAAAGCAGTACCCCGCCCCAAGTCAGCAGAATTCTCTTTGTGTTCATGATACACCTCCTAAAAGTCCCCCAACTTTTTCCAGCAGGGTGTCATCCCCGACTCGAGCCCCATATGGGTCTTTCCCAGAAGAACACTTTGTGCTTTAGAAAAACTTCTTTGTCGCTCTTACAAGCCGTGATCCGCCTTGAGCCTCTCATTGAAGCCTTCCGATCTCTTTTTTTACTATGGTTAGATGAGATTTCAGTTTTTGATTTAGAGGAGATGACGGGTATTTATCGATGAGGGCCTTGAGTATGTCATAGGACGATACGAGAAGCGCCTTCTTTTTGGAAGGGTCTTTGGTCTTCTTTGCTGCCAAAAAGATCTCTGCGGCCCGATTCCTCTCCCGGTTGATGTGGTTTTCAACAGCGCGCTCCCTTAATGCCGCAGATTCAGCGGTGACATCCTGAGCGTCTTTAATCTCATCTAACTTGTTGACGGCCTCTTCAAATTTTTCTTCCTCAATTAGCCTTTTTGCCCCCTCAAGGGTTTGTTGCAGGTAAGCATCTCTGACCCGTTTTTGCTCTTCAAATTCTTCCTCTCTCTGCTCAATTCTTGCCAGTTCCCTGTCAATCATTTCGCTCTCAGGCCCCTCTTCGATCTTGATCCTCTCCCTTAGCAACAGGATCCTTGCCTCGCTGTATGCATGCTTCCGAACCAGGGAATTAGCCTCCTTAAGAAGCTGGTCAATGCTATAATCACCCTGTCTGAAATTAGCATCAGGCTCAGGTTTGGGCGGGGGAAATCCGCTTATATCAGTCTTATCGTATTTCACGGCCCGGCTAATCTGCCCGTTGAGTTTCTGAATAAGGGCCATCCTTTCATCCTGATTGTCGGTCAGCTTTCCATAGGTCTGAAGAGCCTTTCCCTTCTTCCCCAACTTAAGCTGCCATTGGGCGATTTTTGAACGGAGTTGGATGATATCAGGAAGTTGATCAAGCTCGCCGGCAATCCCCTCTCCGATCTCGATCGCCTGCTCCAACTTTCCTTCCTTTGCCAGGGATAAAGCAAATAGGAGACCGATTTCAGTTGTCAGGGCGTCAGGACCGAAGGTCTCTTTCAACTCAAGAGAGCGTTTGATGACAGCTCTGAAGTATCCTTTTAAATAGAGATTGATGATTTCATCTCTCTTACTGACGAAAAGGGTAACGGCCCTTGAATAGTCAAGTGCAGGCTTCTTTTCTTCAAAGTATTCTTCATCCATCAGGGTCAGTGACCTAAAAAGAGAACGAATGAGCTTTTGATATTCTTTTGTTGTTAGACGATCGGGGGCCAATTTTCTTGTCAGTTTGTAGGTGGCCAAAAGATCTGTGGCTATTCTTTTGTCCTCTTTCGACAGGTCTTCTTTTGCTACAACCCTCTCAAGAAAGCTTATTCTTTTATCAATGATACGGGTAGAAAGCAGGGGGGCAGTTTGGGCCCTCACATCCGGTTTAGGTTTAACCGTTACCTGCCTTTTCGGAGGGGTGGCGCACCCTGAGGCGTATATTAGGAAAAACATCAAAAGAAGCGTGATTCGTCGTTTCATACAATCCCTCTTTGATCACTTGACAGTAATCCGTGTAATCTGCGAAATCTGTGGATTAAAACGGCTCAAACTGCCTTTTGAGTTTCAATTTTTCTCCATGCACCTCTGTCTCGGAAAGCACTGTTACGTCGGGCGAAGAACCAGCGGCCTGTTTGGAGAGCCTCTTTGGAAGACCGGTGACAGGAGAGACCGGGATCCTCCGAAATTCCTTCTGGTCGGCCTCAGGGCGCGCCAGAGGACTAAATACGAGATCGGCGGGCTGCACCCCTTCCTTGAAATCATGGGCGCTTACTATGGCATTTGCCGTATCGATCCATAGGGGGAGAGCGCCGGATGAACCGTATATGGCTATATGCTTCCCCTTCATGGGACGATTATCATCATAACCTGTATAGGTGGCAATCACATATCCATTCTCCAAATCAAACTGGCCGGTCCGGGAATCAGGGCCTGGTATGAGGCCGACAAAACTGGAATTGGTGAACCGGTTTGCCGTTCCTGTCTTTCCGAAAGTGGGGATAGGAATGTCAAACAGCCTGACAGCATCCTTGGCCTTGTGTCCGGTCCCCCTCTCCATCACTTTTCCCAATATTTCGGTGATCAACGTGGAAACCCTTTTGGACAAAACCCTTTCAGGCGTGGGCCTATACTCCCAGATGACCTCACCCTCCCTGTCAACTATTTTCTTAATAATAGGGACCATGGCAGACCCTCCCCCTGGCGAAAGAGGATAGGCCTTGCCGGTAGCAAGGGCCTCATAGGCCAGAGCAGCCTCCATTATACTGATTGAATTTGGCCCCAAGGGAAAAGAAAGAACAGGGTCAAGGGGAGTGGATATCCCGATTTTTTTTGAAAGATATACCACAAAAGAGAGATTGACAAGGGTCCGGAAATCCCTGACCTTGGAGAGGACCTCAAAACTATACCTCTCATGGGTGAGAAGCTTCTTGTAATTGGCCTTGGTATGGGCCTCAATGGAGTCCAATATCCCGGCGGGGATCAGATTATCAATCCATACCTTTTTTTCGATGTTTGGACCTTGAGCCTTTTCAATCAGCCATTCCGGGGTGATGGGAGTTAGATCGTCCCGGGCTAAGTATTCAGGGTGATCCGTGTATATGATCCTGGCTCTCTGTCCCGCTTCTCCCGCCCGGTAGAAACGGCCGAGGTTCTGGGGAACGGCGCTTTGAAACTGCGCTCTCATTTTCCGATCAAGGCTGCAAAGCCTCTGGAAGTCGTACCTCATTATCTGATGGCTTTTCAGATCCGCCATAT
The DNA here is from genome assembly GCA_029932035.1 of Deltaproteobacteria bacterium. GTDB lineage: Bacteria > Desulfobacterota > DSM-4660 > Desulfatiglandales > Desulfatiglandaceae > Desulfacyla. The sequence continues at coordinate 3,658 of JAOZQV010000007.1, forward strand.
CCGATGCGCTTTCAGCCAAATCAAAATGAAGCCGATGGAGGTCGTCCAAGATACCCTCGTGACCTTCAAAGATGATGTCTGTCTCGACTTGGTCTTTGGCCTCGTCAAAGGCGGCCTCCTTCAGGGCCTCTCTGTTTACTATGACACCGTATCGATCCCTTATTCGGCCTTTGTAGGCCTGATACGATTCCCCTTCCTTTCTGCCAAGCCCCACAAGGTCTGCAACTTGCCGGAACTCGCTCATATTAAGTCGATCCGTTAGGTGGTAAAGGAGCCAGACTGTTGCCAGGTTTTCCGATTTGGCGCCGGCCCAGGCCATGGAAACCTTGTCGCTTTTCGGTTCATGATCAGGCTTGGGCAGATATGATGTGCCCTCGAATCGAAAGATCTCTCTGCGGTTTTTGAGAGGGTCAAGGGTATTCCATTTGAGTTGAAGCGCCGCCGCATAGACGATCGGCTTGAAGATTGACCCCAATTGCCGTTTTGCATCAACGGCCCGGTTGAAATAGCGGTCAAAAAACCCACCCACCATCGCCTTTATCATCCCGCTCTGAAGGGCCACAATCCCGCCTTCCAACTCAGGTATCGCAGAGAGCATCAGTTTTGTATCCTGGTTTTTGTCGGAGGGCGTCTTGACAGGTATCATTAACTGCACCGGCACCAGATCTCCCACATGGAACTTCTTTAAGAGGATCGGGGCGTGCTCCCTCTTAAATTTTGCCCAGTTCCCTACGTTAGCCTTTAGCCAGGCCGCCCCAACAGGTTTGAGCCCTTCAAAGTCAATAACCCCTCCACCCTTATCCCACGCTACAATTAGGTGGCAATTATCCCTGTCTGTCTCCACAGAGGTAATCTGGGCTAAAAAGGGGATGTTCTCTTTCGGTTTTTTAAGCCCCTTTTCAAGCAATCCCGCCCATTTTTCTTTTTTTTGCCAGGGCTTATAACCATTCAGCTTGATATCCATTAGCGGGAGATGCCTTCGCAGACTCATCAGAGCGGCATACTGGACTTCCCTGTCTACCGATGTATAGATACTGATCCCCGATGTGGCAATGTTGTCCACTCCCTCGCTATGCAGGATTTCCCTGAAATAGTCGGATTCGAGCTGATTTCGTATATAGTCCATAACAACATTTAAGCGATATGTGATTTTTCCCTCTTTGAATGGAACCTCTCTCTCTTTTGCCTCATCATACTCGGTCTTTGTGATGAAATTCAGACTCAGCATCCTGCCCAACACATAGTCCTTGCGCTCCTTGGCGAGTTGCTTTGCCTGATCCTTTTCGCTCTCTGTTTTCTTGATAAACGGGTTGTATCTGTTAGGCCCCTTTAAGGAACCGACGATAAACGCTGCCTCAACGAGGTCAAGATCCTTAGTATCCTTTCCAAAGAAATACCGGGCCGCAATCCTGAGCCCCTTTCCATAACCGGTTACAAAAAACTGGTTGGCATACATCTCAAGGATCTCTTCTTTGGTGTATCTCCTTTCCAAAAGGAAGGCCTGCATCATCTCCTTTAGTTTTGTCTTATATGTCCTCTTTTCTCGCTTGAATATGTTCTTGGCTGTTTGCTGGGTGATGGTGCTTCCGCCCTGGACCACCTTCCCTGTCTTGATATTGGCCACAAAGGCCCTGATAATTGACTTGATGTCAAACCCCATATGATGAAAAAAGTTCCTGTCTTCGGCCGCGATCAGGGCCTTGACAAATACCCTGGGGATAGCTTCATATCTAATGTATTTCCTGTGGGTCATTTCAAAGAAGACCCCAATGGGGGTATGTCCATCCCCATAATAGACCGGACTTTCAGAGGCAATGATCCGATCGATGGCCCCCCTCTCAATGCGAGTGGCCGCCTCCCGGGTCACCCTGTAATAGAAATACCCCAAAAAAGCGGATGGGAGAACAATCAGGAGAATAAAAAGAAAAATAAGGATACGTTTCATTAAAAAAGCTCTCCGGAGAGCAGTTTTTCCCTGAGTATCTCTTTCAGATCAAGCCCTTTCATCTTCAATCCTTTAC
>JAOZQV010000007.1:5688-11581 GCA_029932035.1 Deltaproteobacteria bacterium
TTGCGCGTTACGGGTTGCGAGTTACGGGTTGCGGGTTAGGTTTTTCAATCAACAATCATCAATCCCAGGGGGTTGCGGGATTTCTGCCCACTCTCTAAAAAAGTTCCCCGGTTAAAAGCTTACCCCGAAGGATCTCTTTCAGATCAAGCCCTTTCATCTTCAATCCTTTACGCCCGTATTTCATGTTTGCCTCGATAACATACCATCGGCCCTGGAAGTTGATAAGATCGATCCCCACGTCATTCAGTTTGCACTTCCGCGCAGTGTCTTGAGCCGTCTCTACACCTTGCCACGGGATATCGTCAAAGCTGATCTTCCCTCCCAGTGACAGATTGGTCCTGAAATCTGCTGGCGAACTGATTCGCCAGTAGGACAACGCAGGCTCGTAATTAATAAGCACCACCCGCAGGTCCCGTTTATGTGGCAGGTATTCCTGAATGTAAGCGACCCTGACAAGCGCTAAATATTCCTCAAGCTCCTTTCTGTTATCGATCTTAAATATTCCTCTGCCCCGGGCGGAACACCTCGGTATCTTGGCCACAAAGGGAAATGTGAAATCCTTGAGGATATCCTCATGATGGAGGTGGTAATAGATCTTGGTGCGCGGATGAGAGATCCCCAACATCTGAAAGAGGGTTGTCTGTTTGATTTTTTCGTCGGCATAGAGATATGTCTCTAAGCTGGGAAAGATCCTTTTACCTACGGTGGTTAGAAACTGGGCATAGTTGAGAGTGGGAAACAGAATAATCCCGGCCCCCAAAATCAGTTCTCGTTCCTTAAGGGTGTATTCCAAAAAGTTGGGCTTCACCCCAAGGGTCAGCACTTCAGGAACACCCTCGAGCCTGCTGCCTAATGCGACAAATTTGTTATTTCTTGCATTCATCCCAGATCTCGGACTCAGAACATCTGAAAATTGGTTTTGGAATTATTTCGTCCAAACACTATTTAGCTATTTTCCCGCAACTGCAATCAACAATCGACAATCATCAATCATCAATCCGAAACCCATTCCCTAACCGCCATCGATTTCTCTTTGGCCCGTTCCATAACATCTTTGAGATCAAGGGTAAGCAGTTTTCTATCTTCCATTACAACCCGGCCGTTGATGATGGAGTGACTGACGTCGTTTCCACGGGCAGAGTAAACGAGATGAGAAAAGGGGTTATACATCGGTGTCAGATGGGGTTTATTCGTGTCAACTATGATGACATCAGCCCTTTTCCCTTCTTCAAGTGAGCCTGCTATGTCAGCCAGCCCAAGGGCCCTGGCCCCTTCAATGGTGGCCATCCTGAGCACTGTAACAGCGTCCATAACGGTTGGATCCATGGCCTTGACCTTATGGAGCTTGGCCGCCATATCCATCTCGGTAAAGAGGTCCAGGTTATTATTGGATGCGCAGCCGTCTGTCCCGATCCCCACGGTCACACCGCGCGCCTGCAAGTCCGGTATGGGGGCTATGCCTGAGGCCAGTTTCATATTGCTCTCCGGATTATGAATAATTTTTACGTCGTGATCGACGATTTTTTCGATCTCTGATTCATCTAAGTGAACCGCATGATCCGCAATCAGATGGGGCCCTAAAAGGCCTAAGGAATCGAGGTGCTCAATCGGCGCTTTGCCATAGCTCTTTTTTACCTCGGCGATTTCAGACAAGGTCTCAGCAACATGGATAATGAGCGGCACATTATGGTGCAAGGCCATCTCATTTGCCCGGATCAGCAGGTCAGGGCTGCAGGTGAAGAGCGAATGGGGCTCAACAGCTATGGAAATTAGAGGATTACCCCGCCATTTCAGGATCAGCGATTCCGTGTATTCGAAACCTTTTTCGATCTCTCCATAATTGGGAGAGGTAAAATCATAAAGGACCTCGCCCGCAAGACACCTCATGCCTGACAGAAATGCCGCCTGTGCCACCTGATCCTCAAAAAGATACATGTCGCAAAAGGTAGTCGTGCCGGACATGATCATTTCTGCGCAGGCAAGCAGGGCGCCGGTGTAGACAAAATCGGCATCCATCCTCCCTTCTGCAGGGAAGATGTAGTTGTTTAACCATTCCATCAGGGGGAGGTCATCGGCAAGACCCCTGAAGAGGCTCATGGCAGCATGGGTATGGCCATTCATTAGACCGGGGATGATCAGTCCACCCTTAGCGTCAATCAATTTCTTAGTTTCAAAAGATACATCGTCCAGAGCGCCGACCCTATCTATGATATCTCCCTTCACGCACAACTGGCCATTTTCAAATACCGCGTTTTCGTTGTCCATGGTCAGGATCGTGCCGTTTTTTATTATAATATCATAGTGTTGCATGATTGGACCTCAGTTTTTTAGGGAGGAAAATGAACAATTTCACGTTTCCAGTCTCTTACTAAAGGACTTTCCAAAAGTCTCTGTCTATGGTAAATGTCCTTTACCAATAGGTCAAGTCTAACCGTTCACGGGTTCAAAGATTCAAAGATTCAAAGGTTTGAGGGTTCAAAGGTTCCCCGCCCAGCGGGATCTTCGACAGGGTTCTGAAAATCATTGATCTGAGGGGGTTTCAGTTGGCGTTATTCAAAACCTGGCACTTCGCTACTCTCCTGTTAACAGGGTGCCTCCTATTTTTCCTTTTTCATGGCTGTGCCGGCACGCCCCAGCCTAAACGAATAGATAATGTCTGTGAGATCTTCAGGGAACATTCCGATTGGTATGAAGATGCCTTTGAATCATATAAGACGTGGGGAATTCCGATCCCGGTCATGATGGCCATCCTGCACCAGGAATCAAAGTATATTGGTGATATCAAGCCCCCACGCACCACCTGTTTGTGGATTTTTCCGGGACCGCGACCATCGTCCGCTTATGGATATGCCCAGGCACTGGATGGCACGTGGGAGGAATACAAGGAAAGCACTGGTAATTCATGGGCAGATAGAGATGATTTCGGAGATTCCATTGATTTTGTCGGATGGTATTGCAACCTAAGCTCAAAGAAGTGCGGAATCTCCAAGCAGAATGCTCGCAATCTCTACTTGGCCTATCATGAAGGTCGTGGCGGTTTCAACAGGAAGACCTATAGAAACAAGGGGTGGTTAGTGAGGGTAGCCAACAAGGTCCAAAGAAGAGCAAACATGTATAAAAGCCAGTTGGCTGCCTGTGAGGGAGAGTTCAGGAAGGGCGGGGGCTGTTGTCTCTGGCCTTTTTGAGGAGGAAAGGATCAAATGCAAGAGAATATGAATACCATCTCCGAAGCCCATCTTTTTAAGGGCCTTCCTGAAAATCAGCTCAGAGAGATAGAAAGGATCACTGTTGTTGAGAGTTTCAAAAAGGGGGATGTAATCTTTTCTGAGGGGGATGATGGCTATGGTTTTTTCTTGATTGCAACCGGACTGGTTAAGATTTTTAAGTCCTCGCCAGATGGGAAGGAGCAGATTCTGCATATCTTAGGCCCGGGAGAACCGTTTGGCGAGGTCCCGGTTTTTTCCGGCAAGCAGTTTCCGGCAAGCGCTGAGGCTATCGCCGAATCGCGTTTTATCTTTTTTCCCAGATCTGCATTTGTTGCCCTTATAACGGCAAACCCTTCTCTTGCACTCAATATGCTTGCGGTTCTCTCTATGAGGCTTCGCCAGTTTACCGTTCAGATAGAAAATCTTTCCCTCAAAGAGGTTCCCGGACGTCTCGCCTCTTATCTGGTCTATCTCGCAGGTGAGCAGAAGAGAGATGATTTCGTCATTCTCAACATTTCAAAGGGTCAGCTTGCAAGCCTTCTCGGTACGATACCGGAGACCCTTTCTCGGATATTTGCCAAGATGAACAGCCAGAACTTAATCGAAGTAAGAGATCGGAATATCAAGCTTCTCAACCTTAGCGGGCTGGAGGAGCTTGCAAGACATGGAAAGGATTTAGAATGAGATGCTGCTGTTCCCAATAACAGAAATCGTCAAATAGTTTGGTACTGGAAGGAATTGGCATGAAAAAATATTACAAGGAAAGATTTGAAGCTCAACGCCGTGTTGCTAAGAAACTCGCCTCAACAATGGAAGTTAATAAGATCTTGGAAAGATTGAGAGAAGAGGCAAGGAACATGGTTCCCACGGCTATTGAGGCATGCATCCTAATGCTTGATCCTGACGCCCAGAAATATACCCGCCCCCTTCAATGCGCCCTGTACGATAAACCCGTTAATTGCATCTCCTGTAAGAGAAAACGCCCTGCGATCCAAAAGGCCGTAACCCGGAAAAAAGGGGTCATCATCTCTAACAGTGATCCCGTCAAACGACCCGACGGGACCCTTGTGGAAGTCGGCCCGGAAGCAGCTATACCTGTATTTGTTGATGATAGGATTCTGGCAGTTATTAGCTTGGTATCTAAGCCTGGAACCCGCTTTACCAGGAAAGACTTCTATCTGATAAAGGACCTCTCCGAGATAGCCGGTAATGCTATTTTAGCTGCCAAGAGACACTGGGAGATCACCCAGGAAAAGATCGAGATCAATCAAATGCTCACCCATCTGTCTCCATTTGTACCCCAGTCTGTCCGGCGCATTGTGGAGGAAAACCCTGAGATGCTGAAGCAGGAAAAACAAAGTAAAGAGGTCAGTGTCCTGTTCCTCGATCTGGAGGGCTACACAAAGCTCAGCGCAAGTAGGTCAGAGACTGAGGTCAACGAGATTGTCGAAAAGATGTTTTCCAGTTTTGTGGACCCAATTCATCGGTCGGGTGGAGACATAAACGAGACAGCGGGAGATGGGCTTATGATCATTTTCAAAAATGACGATGCCAAAACAAACGCCTATCATGCAGTAAAGGCCGGTCTTGATATTCACGAGAGGAATGGCGCAATAAACAAGAAGTTTCGGGAGAATTTTGAACCGATATGTGTAAATATCGGGATCAATTCAGGTATTGCCCTGGTAGGCATGACCACTTTCAAGGGTTCTCTCGATACCCGTATGACCTATACAGCCAGCGGACCGGTGACCAACCTTGCCGCCCGCCTGGCAGATTATGCAAAGAGAGGCGATATCCTGATAGGGGAAGAAACCAAGACAATGATCGATGGTCTGTGGCCGGTCTTTGATCAGGGCCTTGTCCATCTAAAGGGTATTGAGAAACCGCTGAGGGTCTATTCGCTACTCAAGAGTTCGGATTTGACCGGGTCTGAACTTGACTGCGCGATGCACCAGGTCGTATAACCCGTCAAGATCATTGATCAGATCATATTTCCTTTGAAATGCTGCCCATGAGTAGCCTAAGGCATGTATTGGGCCGGTGACCAATGCCCTGAAAAGATGTATTTTCAGGTCATTTCTAAAGACCCCTTTTTTCCTTCCTTCCTCAAAAATCACAATGAGTTTGTTATCATACTCTCTCAACGCATGGTGTTTGTCTGACGTGTAGAACCTCGGGTTGTGGACAATTTCCCTGTAATAGACCAGCGCCCATTCTCTTCTGCTTTGAACCCAGTTCAGGAAGTGCCAAAGGATGTGTTTCAGTTTGGTTTCCGGCTTTTCAGGGGAGATGGTCTCATCAAAGACCTCTGTGAACTCCTGCATACGCTTCTCAAAAATAGAGAAGAGGAGCGCTTCTTTATTCTCGAAATACTCATAGATTGTACCATCTGCAACCCTGGCCCTTTTCGCTATTTCAGCAATACTGGTCTGAGAAAATGACTTTTTTGATAAAATCTCCTCTGCCGCCAAAAGGACTCTTTCCCTTTTTTCTTCAACTTCTTCCATACCTCCAGATGGTACTTTATCGTCCTGCACTATGGCAGAGAAAACCGCTTCCATTAAATCATCGTAATCATCGAGGGGATGAAACGGTCTTCCAAATACAATAGTGGTGAGGAACAGATAATCGATGGCGCCGATCAGGAATTTTCCGAGGCCGGGTCGGTTAAATACGATCTCCAC
>JAOZQV010000007.1:11591-22345 GCA_029932035.1 Deltaproteobacteria bacterium
CAGGAATTTTCTAAATATACGGGGATCAATTCCCTCTCTGAAATGACCAGTCTTCTTACCCTCCTCCAAAATGGTTTCAGGCAATTTCGTGAACTCTTTATTCAGGCCATATGCCTCAGAGTGGCAGTAGTTAGGATGGGGATTGATTTCTAAGACAAAGACCCGAACAAAGTCCTTGTGCTTCTGGCACCACCATAGATAATGCCAGATATACCTTTGCAGCTTCTCTTCGGGCTTCCTGATGCCTCCGAGCTGCTCGTCCATGCTAACACTGAACTCATGGATAAATAACAGGGGTATGGATAAGAGGATCTCATCCTTATTCCTGAAGTGATTATAGACTGTTGCCTCTCCGATCTTTACCTTTTTTGCCAGATCCGAGATTGTGGATTCCCGAAATCCCTTTTCCGAGAAAACAGAAATAGCAGACAACAAGATTTTCTTCTTCTTGTCGGACATGACGCGTTTTGTAGGATTATTCATTGAATAACTCACACTGAATAGAGTTAAAATTCTGGTGGCCGTTTTTCCAGAAAAGCCTTTATCCCTTCCCGTATGTCACCCTCATGGATAACCCCTGATACAAGTTCCGGTTCAATGCTCAGCATGTTACCGAAACCCACCATAGAAGCCCCAAGGGCGATTTTCTTGGTTATTCTAACACTTGCCGGGCTTTTTGAGGCAATTTTGGCGACAAACTCCCTGGTTTCTTCCATTAGAGCTTCATTTGGAACGACTTTATTGGTTAGGTTCAGACGATAGGCTTCCCCTGCCGGCACCGGATCGCAGGTCAGTATGATTTCCATGGCCTTTGAGGCGCCGACCATCCGTACCAGCCGTGGAGTGCAACCCCAGCTATAGTAGAGCCCGATCATGGTTTCCGGCACGCTGAAGTAGGAGTTTTCGGTCATAATACGGAAATCGCAGGCCTGAGCAATGGCCATTCCCGCGCCGACCACGGCCCCCCGCAAGGCAGCCACTGTTATCTGCTCCAGACTCTCCAGGCTTCGCATCATCTCATGACCGGCAAGCTGCTGTATGCGGGCGTCTTCAGGGGTGAACTCTGAAACCTGAATCCCTCCAAGATCAAAGCCCGCTGTGAAATCGTCTCCAGCCGCAGTGAGAATAACAAAACGGGCAGACCTGTTATTTCGCAACGAGTGCCATACCTGAATCAGTTCCTCAATCATCTGAGAGTTGAAGAGGTTCAGCCTGGGACGGTTCAGGGCAACGGTAACCACTTCATCTGTCTGCTCGAAAATCAGTGTCTTGTAATTATTCATCGCTTATGCCTCTAACAAAATCCCTGCACCAGTTAACACCCTCCTTTGGGTCCAGGGTCTGGGCATCTGCTCCCACATAATCTTTCACCGCCCGGGTTGTGGGACCACCTCCAATAATCACATATCGCCCATCCCTGAGATCTCTTTCCTCGAAGAGATCCATTGTCTTTTTCATGGACTCAAAGGTTGGGGTAATGAGAGCAGACATGGCCACGATTTTGGCGTCTGTTCTCTCTACGGCCTCTACGATCTTTTGGGGCTGCACATCCACACCAAGGTCATAAATCTCAAATCCACACACCTTGAAAAGGGTGGCCACTATGTCTTTGCCGATATCGTGGATATCCCCCTTGGGGGTGGCGATAACAACCTTTCCTATGGATTCGTTTCCCCCTTCCATTAGCAGAAGAGGCTCCAGCCTGGCAACCACCTTCTTGAATATATTGGCTGACATCATGAGCTCTGACAGAAAATATTCCCCTGTGCTGTACAGTTCGCCCACCTGATCCATACCGGCGCGACAGTCGTTCAGGATCTGAAGAGGGGCAACACCCTCTTCCAGGGCCTGATCCACCTTCCCGAGGACATCGTTGAAATTCAGTTTGACAACAAACTGGGCGAGTTCCCCAGCGAGTTCAATTTTTTTCGAGTCATCCCTCTTCTTGGCCTCGGGCTGTTGTTCTTTGACGCGACCTTTTTTCCCCCTGTAGCTCTTGCCCGTTTCTATCATGGCCCTCAGATTTTCAGGCTTCGCGTCAATGGGGCATTCACATCCTGTGGTGAGCATGAACCCGCCACCTTCTCCCACTTCATCGATAAGTTTTTTGCAATAGGCCTCCACCTCCTCGGGCTTTCCCAGGGTGAGGAGACTGGCAGGAACGTCGCCGCTGATACACATGTGGTCTTTCAGGATCTCCTTGGCCTTGAAAATATCCGTAGTCCCGTCAAGGTCGCAGACGCATTTTTTCTTGGGGAGCTTGGTCAAATACGGCAGGTTCATTCCCCAATCCGTATCAAAATGGAGCCATGGGGTTATTCCCTCGGATACAAAAGCATCCACATAGCGCTGCAAAAAGGGCCACTCAAATCGTTCAAAGATCGGGAGGCGGTAGTAAAACCCTGAGCCCCTTTCAAGTACAGTGAATGCTACATTTTTTCCATTATTCTTACACACCTGAATGGCGTTGGAAATCAGATCATCGCATGAGGCCTCCATGGCCTTTTCCACCAAATCGGGAACTTCATAGAGATCCCTGGTGAATCCGTTCAGGGTGCGACAGAGGGAAAAGGCCATCAGAACTGAGTCAACGGCAATCCCTAAGAAAGTGGGCACGCCCTCTTTTTCACAGATCTTCATGTCATCGAGATAGATCTGGTTGGTCCGTTTCTGTTGGAGAGTGAATTCCGACAAGGTCTTTTTGCTTATTTTTTCGTAATGCTCATCCCAAAAACCGTTCCATCCCAGGGCAGCGATCTTATGGTAATCCTCTCTCGAAAAAAGGACCTTTTCATCAACTTGATAAAGATCATCCTCATCCAACTGTTTCCCGGGTATAAGGATGCGTATGGGGGCAGTACACTGCTTTCCGGGAAGCATAGGCCAGTAGTAGTTTGGCTTGGTGCCGTAGTCAAATTCAAATTCGTGGAAGCACTTAATCAGCGATTCCCTCGCCACATTATGATCCCGCCAAGCTTCCGCCTGCTTAATCCCATAGAGTCTCGCAGCCGTGGTTACAAGGATAGGGAATACAGGATGCCGGTCCACCGGATCGAGGGAAATGGCGGCCCGAAATCTTTCCTCCTTTGTCATTGATTCATTAATCACCTGGAATACCTCCTGTGCTGGTGTACATCCATAATCTGGACGTACAAGCCCTGAAACCGGAGATTGTACGAACAGATCAAGGTAAGCATTCAAATTATATTATCTATGGTTACTTTAATAATATAAGTCAGTTATGGACTACATGGAAGAACATGTTATTCAATAAATCCTGCCATGTCAATAGATAAATTCATTAAGTATCATTAAATGAATGATGCTATAATTTTTCCCTTGACATGGAAAACCAGATCTTCTAATTTGATATCCATCTTTGAGTGCCCGGCGATTTCTTAAATAACGGCGGGATAATTTGGGTAATATTAATAGGGAGGAGCAGTCATGAAAAAAATGGTCTTGGTCTGTAGTGTTTTTCTTCTTGGTTTGGCAGTGGTATTTCAATCTTCACCAACAGTTGCCGAGGAAAAGAAGCCGGTTAAATTTCTCCTCACCGCACCGCTGAGCGGCATATTAGGTTCCGTGCCGGATATCGGTTATGGCCTGATGGACGCTGCCCAGTATATCAATGATACAGGCGGAATTGGAGGCCGGAAACTGGAGGCCATTGTTGAAGACGGTCGATACGATGTCCCGACAATAGTAGGCCTGTTTAACAAGTATGCGGCAGATGAGCCCAAAGACGAGTTCCTGTTTTTCTGCCCGTTTGCGGGTCCCGCATTGAAGGCCCTGAGAGAAAAGGCCAACCAGGAGGAAAAGATCCCGGTCCTGGGCGCCTCAATGACAAATCAGATATTCAATGATAGAGTAAGCAAAGACACACCGTACTATTTCACCACAGGCCCCGGGTATAACGAGCAGTGGGCCATGGTGCTGAAATATATCAAAAAGAACCATAAAAAATCCACTCCTCCCCGGGTAGCTCTGCACTACTATGACAATTCCACGGGCAGGGAGATCCACCAGTCTCTGAGGGATTATGCCAAGAAATACGGTATAGACCTCGTGATGATGGAGCCTTTCTCACCAAAGGCCCAGACCTTTGCCCCGGGCTTCTTGAAATTCAGGCAGAAGAAGGTAGAATATATCCTCTTCTGGAACTGGTCATTTAAAGTAGGGGCAAGGTATTTTAAGGAGGTCAAGAAGTACCTTCCCAATGTCCCAACGTACGGCGTTCACTGGACTGCGGCCAATCTCTTTTTTCATCTTGCCGGCGACAGCTATGACGGTCATTATGTGGTCTCGGGCTATCCCCTTGAAACCGAACTGGATAATACCTTCATCAAAAATGTGACTGATATGGCGAAGAAGAAAAAGCGCAGCATCAAGACATGGGGGTTCTATCTGCAGAGCTGGGTTATGGGCCAGCTTGCCGGAGAGGCCTCACGCCAGGTGCTGAGAGAGGGGAAACCCTTAACCAGGGCGAATATCAGGGATGCCCTGGAGAACATAGATACAACCCTGACAGGGATGTTTGGCGGCAACAAGCTGGATTATACCACCCACAAGTTTTCCCAGGCAAGGATGCTCCGAGCTGACAAAGGCAAAAAATCACTGGTGCCGGTAACTGATTGGGTCGATATTTATGAGTACATCAAATAGGCCCTTTGAGAATGGATTATCTGATTCAGGTCATCGGTTCGGGGATTATTCAAGGCCTGGTTTACGGTCTCATCGCTGTGAGCCTGGTCTTGATTTACAAATCCTCCGGTGTCTTCAACTTTGCCGTAGGTGAGTTCTGTACGGCCGGGGCAGTCTTTTTCTTCATTCTCCAATCATTGGGACTCCCTCTGTGGGTCGTCATTCCGGGTTTTCTTTTGATGGCAGCTGTTTTTGGAGGTCTGATTGAGAAACTAATTATTGACAGGCTCATCGGGAGAGATCCCATGGCCATCACCCTTGTGACCATAGGGATATCAAGCATCCTCGTGGGCCTTCTCCTTTTCTTTTTCGGCGCCAACCCGGAGATCGTTGAACTCCCCCTTCCGGACCTGACCCTGGAAATCGGCAGCGCCCTCTTCATTTCCTCCCAGGTCTGGAACGGCATTATAGCGGCCCTGGCCATGATTGCACTCCTCCTCTTCTATAAATTCTCCACAATGGGCATCCTCATGCGGGCCACTGCCGACAGCCAGGTCAAATCCATAGTCTTGGGGATCAACGCAAGAAGAATTCTTACTATAACCTGGGGCATCTCAGCGGTTGTGGCTGCATTGAGCGGCCTGGCCGTGGCCAATGGTTCGGCGGTCTCTTACGATATGGGCATTGTCGGCCTGGCTGCCCTGCCCGTTGTCCTCTTGGGAGGACTTGAGAGCATCCCCGGCGCGATTATAGCCGGCATCATCATCGGACTTGTAGAAACCACAAGCAACTTCTACTTTGGACCATGGTTAGGATTGACCGGCTTTCAGGCCATTTCACCTTATATTTTACTCCTTGTTGTATTGCTCATCAGGCCGGAAGGCCTCTTCGGGCAGGAATTGATCGAGCGGGTATAGTTCAGATGATAGTAATAGAAGGTCTCCGGGTAGTCTATCGCGACGTCATATCAGTGCTTCACGGTGTCTCGGTCACACTCGAAGACGGGCAGATTACGACGCTTCTCGGGGCTAACGGGGCAGGTAAGACTACGCTGCTGCGAACGCTGTCAGGTGTCCTCCGCATATACGACGGGGATGTACTCGAAGGTTCAGTCAAGATAGAGGGCCAGGAGGTCACACGGATTAACCCCGTGAAAATAGCCCGCAAGTTCGGTATCGTTTACATAGTGGAAGAGAGGACCGTCTTTCCCCAGCTCAATGTTATGGAGAATCTGAAGTGCGCGGCATCCTCCCGCAGGGATAAAGATGTGGCCCGGGATATGGATAGGGTACTGGCCCTGTTTCCAGCACTCAAAACCCGTCTTCACGGAAAGTCAGGGTATATGTCAGGGGGGGAGCAGCAGATGCTCTCCATCGGCAATGCCCTGATGACCAAACCCAAAACCATGCTCCTTGACGAGCCCTCCCTTGGCCTGGCCCCCATCCTGGTCCGTGAGATGTTTAAGATACTCATCAGGATCAACGAAGAAGAGGGTATTGCCATGTTCCTCGTTGAGCAGAATGCGACTGCGGCAATGAAGGTGGCCCATAAGGGTTATGTGATGGAAAACGGCAGGGTGGTGCTGGAAGGGACGCGGGAGGAGCTTGAAAGCAACGAAGATATCAGAGAATTCTACCTTGGTTCCGGCGGGGAGGGGAAGGAAAAGGACTACAGGCAGTCAAAGCGCTACAAACGGAGAAAGAGGTGGCTCGGATGAGCGATCAACCTATCCTCAGAGCAGAAGAGATCTCCCTCTCTTTCGGCGGGATACAGGCCCTTGACGCTGTCGGTCTTGATGTATTTCCCGGTGAAATACTGGCCATCATCGGGCCGAATGGCGCGGGAAAGACCAGTCTGCTCAACTGCATCAATGGCCTTTACCGCCCAAATTCCGGCCGCATATTCTACCATAACCAAAATATCACCGGACTTAAGGCATACCAGCGGGCCCGCCTTCGAATAGGGAGGACTTTTCAGCACGTGGAGCTCTTTGCAGGGATGACCGTCTTAGACAACATTAAATCAGGCCGGGTCATGGATATCAAGACCAACTTCCTCGGCGCCTTTTTCCACGTGGGCAAATCAGTAAAAGAGGAGATGCGACACCGGAGAGATCTGGAGGAGAGCGTCATTGATTTTCTTGATCTGAATCATGTGAGGGAGCAGCCTGTGGCCACTTTGCCCCATGGTATCCAGAAGCGGGTGGATCTCGGCAGGGCCCTTGCCATGAAACCGGAGTTGCTCCTGTTAGATGAGCCCATGGCCGGAATGAATATTGAGGAAAAGGAGGATATGGCCAGTTTCTTCCTTGATATCCACCGGGATCTCGGGACAACCATTGTATGGATAGAACACGATCTCTCTACAGTCATGAACCTGTCCGACCGGATATGCGTCTTGAATTTCGGTGTACGCATAGCCCTTGGAACACCGGACGAGATCAGGAAGGACCCGGGAGTTATCGAGGCCTATCTCGGGCAGGAGGAAGGGGTCTGATGAAAACCCTTATCACGGCAATAAGAGATCATGCCCAAAAGCGTCCTCAGGCCCTGGCCGTCAGGCAGAAGCGTTACGGTGTGTGGGAGACCACCACATGGCTCGATTTTTACCACTTTGTGCGTTCCTTCGCCCTCGGTCTCGTTGAGCTGGGTCTCGAACCCGAGGACAAGGTCTGTATTATCGGAGACAATTGCCTTGAATGGCTTATCGCCGAGTTCGGGACAATAGGTGCCAGGGGAGTTTGTGTCGGCGCCTACCAGGATATGCTCAATGAAGAAGTGGCCTATCTCGTTACGGCAAGCGACGCCGGATTTGTGGGCGCCGGAGACCAGGAGCAGGTAGACAAGTTCATCGCCATATGGGACCGCATCTCAAGTCAGGTCAAGAAGGTCTTTGTCTGGGACACCCGGGGCATGAGCGATTATTTTGAGAAATATCCCTTTCTCGTCACATACGATCAGGTCATCGCCCTCGGCAATGAAGCCCTTAAAAAAGAGGCAAAGGTCTTCGAAAAAAGGCTCCTTGAAAAGGCCGGACCCGATGATATTGCCGTTATGCTTCCAACCTCGGGGACTACCGGGCTCCCAAAGCTTGCCATGCATGCCCACTCAAGCTTTCTGTTTGAAAGCAGCTCCTGGGAAGAGGCCTTCCCGAGCAGGTACGACGACGAGGTTTTCTCCTTCCTTCCCATTCCCTGGATCGGAGAGCAATTCAGTATTATGCGGTTCGTTTGTGCCGGTTTCAGGTACAACTTCCCCGAATCAAGCGATCCCCTCGCCGTCAGAAGAGACATGAACCAGATCCAGTGTACCTTCCTCGGCATGTCCGCCCGCATGTGGGAGGATATCTCTTCGAGCATAATGGCCAAGATGGAGGATGCGCCTTTTCTCAAAAAAAGGGTTTACAGCCTGGCCCTGTCTCTCGGCCTGGAAAAAGCCGAACTGATGTTAGAAGGAAAGCCCAACAAGCTTCCTTTCTTGAAGGAGCTTTTGTACAACGCGCTTTTTATCACAACCATCAGGGGTCTTAGGCAGAGATTGGGGTTGGCCCGGGTGCGTATAGGTCTCAGTGGCGGATCGGCCATGGGACGTGAACTGTTCACCTTTTTCACCGCCTTGGGCGTAAATATCATCCAGGGATTCGGCAATACTGAATGCAGCTGTTTTTGCACCATGCAGCGCTTAGACGATATCAGGCCTGAGACCGTGGGTCCGGCCCTGCCCGGCATAGAGGTCAGGGTCGACGAAGCCGGCATGATCTGGACCAAAGGGAGAAGCAACTTTGCAGGTTATTACAAAAACGATGAAGAAACAGCAGATACCCTCGTGGACGGCTGGCTCAAGACAGGGGACGCCGGTTATTGGGATGAGGCCGGACACCTCGTGGTTCTCGACAGGCAGCAGGACCTGATGTTCCTGAACCGTGGGGACCGTTTTGCCCCCCAGGATCTGGAAAACCGGCTCAAGTTCAGCCCATTCATAAGGGACGCTGTGGTAATCGGGGACAAACGGGACTTCATCGGGGCCTTGATCAGTATCGATATGGAGAATATGGGCAACTGGGCCAGAAACCGCAACCTGGCGTACACAACATTTACTGACCTGGCTCAAAACCCCAGGATATACGAGCAGATCCGCTCGGAAGTGGAAAAAGTCAACCATCGCCTGCCCGAACATATGCGGGTGATACGATTTGCCCTGCTGCCCAAGGAACTCCATCCGGACGATGAAGAGCTGACCAGGACACGGAAGGTCAGACGGAAGGTGATTAACGAACGCTACGGGACCCTCATAGAAGCCCTTTTTACCGATGATGAGGGGCATCTCCTAAGGATTGAGATCAGGTATATGGACGGCCGCGTATCCAGACTGGAAAATGAGGTTCGATTAGAGGATATGAGGAAGGGATGAAACAGACTTTGACTGATCTATACAGCTCTCTCTACGCCCCCTATATCAAGGAGAGCTATCAGGCCGATGAGGCCATCTTCAAGACCTTGTACCAGAAGTCCTGGTTTGTCCTACTTATTTGCTCTCTCCTGGTCCTGCCCCCCTTCCTCGGTGATTACCCGGTCTTTTTCATGACCCAGGTCATCATCGCTATAATCGCAGCCCATGGCCTAAATATCCTTCTCGGATATACTGGACAGATATCCTTAGGGCATGCCGCCTTCTTAGGGGTTGGCGGATATACATACTCCTTTCTCGTGATGGTCCACCACTGGCCCTTCTGGCTAGCTATACCTGTTTCCGGTCTTGTGGCGGGGGCACTCGGCCTCATGATTGGGATCCCTTCTCTCAGGATCAAAGGCATTTATCTCGCCGTGGCCACCATCGCTTTTCAGTTCATCGCCGACTACACCTACTTCCACTGGACGGCCTTTTCCGGCGGTCCCCAGGGCAGACTTGTAGAGGCACCGCGTATACTGGGACACGCCTTGACCTCAAGGCTTTCCTTTTACTATATCTGCCTGTTTCTCGTTATTCTCCTCCTGTGGGGGGCCAAGAATCTGATGCGCTCCAAGTATGGCCGCAGCATGATGGCAGTGCGGGACAACGATATCTCGGCCGCAGCGCTCGGGGTCCCGGTCTTCAAATACAAACTCCTGTCGTTTTCTGTCAGCTCCTTTTATGCCGGTTTGGCAGGCGCCCTTCTCGTAATCCATTTGAGAAATGTATTTCCCGGTTTTTTTCACCTTAACGTCTCCATAGAATTCATTGCCATTGTCATCGTCGGCGGTATGGGCACAGTAATGGGCTCCATCTTCGGCGCGATTTTTATTGTCCTGGTCCCTGAAATCCTGACCAACATCATCAGCACCATCGCCCAGTTAACCAAAAATCCTGAAATCACCATCCTCATGGCCCCTATGCGACTCATCGTCCACGGCCTCCTCATCGTCCTCTTCATCATAATCGAACCGGGCGGCTTAGCCGGAATCTGGAGAAAAATCAGCAGCTACTGGAAGATCTGGCCATTGCCGTATATTTGATCAGCGTTCGCTAATTTAAAAGAAATTCACCCACAGACCCACACAGAAAGACACGGACGAAAACTGAATCACCACCCTTCGATCGACGGGAATAGGGAATGTCATTATCGCCTCAGACTTTGGCCAGGTAGCGAACGGAAACTTTTCAAACAGGGCTATCAAAAAAACCAACAAAAGTCCTTGATCGGAAACAAAGAGGTAAAAATAAGCCCTTCTGTTCTCAAAAAACAATTATCAAATTTCTGTTACAAATTGCCTGAGAAGGTTGAAGATACATATGTGAAGTTCATCGAGAGATATGAACGGAATAAACTTGTGGAAGATATCACAACCGCTATAAAGCAAAGAACTGTTAACACTCTTAATCAACTGAAATAAGCCTGCAACAAAGACATCCTGACGGACGGGAGCATTACCAGTTTGTTAAAGTCGGAACCATCCCGAATCATCCCCGCGAACATAGCACGTCATTCCCAAGCACGTTATCCTGATGTATGCCTGTTTCAATCGGTGAGGGTGCGCGTAAAGGCTTTCCCATGCATCCCGTCTGTGCCCGGATTCCTTACATATGAGACTGTTCTATCACCCTTGTTGCGGTCTTTTCGAGGATGTTCACTGC
>JAOZQV010000216.1 GCA_029932035.1 Deltaproteobacteria bacterium
CTTATGGCCTGGACAGGAACCCCACTCTCCTTATTGACCATGATCGTTCCTGTTTTCCTGATCGCCGTGGGAACGGCCTACTGCATGTATATTTTCCCGGAGTATTTTTCTTCCATCAAAAAATCGACCGCACCCCGGGAGGCATCCTTCCGATGCTTTAGCAGGTTGGGATTTCCAACTTCTCTTGCTGTTATCACCACGACAATTGGTTTAGGTTCATTGCTAATCAACAAGGTTAGCGAAATTCGCGAATTTGCGCTTTTTTCTTGTTTTGGCATCCTCTCCATGCTCATCATCATACTCACCTTCCTTCCCGCTGTTATGGGACTCCTCCCCTTTCCAAAAAGAAAACATGAACATGGTTCGAACCTGGATCAGTTTTTAGATCGGGTCCTTTCCGCAATTATCAGGCTGAACCTTCGTCACCAGAAGATTACCCTCTCTTTGATAGCGATCATTGCCTTAGTAGGAATGGTTGGAGTTTCACGCATCAAGGTTGAAACAAACCCTGTGGGATTCTTCAAAGAGGATACTCCTGTGGCCCAACATTTCAAAGATATCTACCAGGATATGTCTGGAAGTTTTCCCATCAATGTGGTTATTGACAGCGGCCAGGAGGGGTACTTTGAAAATCCGGATCACCTAAAAAGAATCGCCCGTCTTCAAAGCTTTCTTAATTCTTTGCAGGGTGTGGACAAGAGCATCTCTTTTGTTGACTATTTAAAATTGGTTAATTTCGCCACCAACCAATACAGTCAGGAATTTTACGCCCTGCCCGAAGAACCTTTTGAGGTTCGTATGCTGGTTAATAGCTTCAAAACAATGTTAGGCCACGATATGCTAAAGGGGTTCATGGATGCGGACTTTTCCAAGGCAAATATCATGCTGAGGACCCATATCTCCAGTTCCATCGACTTCTTGTCTACCGAGGCCCGGATAAAAGACTATCTCAGTAAGCATTTTTCGGGCAAATTCTCCTTTCAGGTGACCGGCTTCGGTATTGTCATTTCCCGCAGCAGCCATCTCATTTCTGATGGCCAGGTCAGGAGCCTCTTTCTGACTTTGATCCTTGTTTTCGCCATCATGTTTTTGCTTTTCATCTCTTACAAGGTTGGCTTCATCGCGATGCTTCCCAATTGTTTTCCCATTATCGTCAGTTTTGGCGTGATGGGCTGGTTTGGAATCCCTCTATCTATGGCAACAAGTCTGATAGCGAGTATTGCCATCGGGTTGGCCGTTGATGATACCATCCATTATCTCGTGAGCTATAATAGGGAGTTTAAAGCGGACCTCAATAAAGAGAAGGCCCTGAGTAACACTGTTCGCCGTATGGGAAAACCGATCATTTTTACGACCGTAACTATCGGTCTCGGCTTTTCCGTGCTGATGTTCTCTCATTTCAAGCCCACGGCAGTTTTCGGTCTCTTGATGATCATCACAATGTTCTCGGCCTTAGTGGCAGATCTCATTCTCCTCCCCTCCCTGATGCTTCATGTTGAACTGGTGACCATTTGGGACTTGCTCAAATTGAAATTGGGCAAAGACCCCCAGAAGGGGATCCCTCTCTTTAAAGGCCTGTCCCGCACGCAGGTTCATTATATCCTGATGGCAGGGGCCTTGAGAACACACGAAGGTGGAACCCTTATATTCAAAAAGGGAGAGGTGAGCGACTCCATGTATGCCATTATTTCAGGCGAATTAGAGGTTGTGGACCTTGCTGAAGAAGATCTCAAGAATGGAAATCAGGGCTCAAAACGTATCATAGCCACCTTGAAAACAGGGGATGTGGTGGGAGAGATGGGCATGATCAGGTCCTGCCAGAGATCCGCCACTGTCATTGCCTCAAGAGCGGGTGAGCTTCTCCAGATCAATGACCGGATGATCAGACGACTTCAATGGCTCTATCCCCCAACTGCACACAGATTCTTTTATAACCTGATGACCATACTGTGCGATCGTTTGGAGAACATCACAAAATGCTACTTAGATGAAACAGTCACCGATGCACTGAGTGGTCTCTACACCCGTGATTTTTTTGTCAGCATGTTGGAAAAAGAAATCGCCAGATCCCGCAGGTATAAGGAGACCCTTTCCGTTTTTGTCTTGGGCTTAGACAATCTTTCCGACCTAACCTCCAGATACGGTCACGGAATTGGTGATCGACTCATCGCTGAGACGGGGAGACTGCTTAAACAGCATGCCAGGAAAGCAGATTTCCTCTGTCGTTACGATTCCAGCCGGTTTGCCGCCATGTTAACCCACACCGCCGGTGAAGAGGCTCACGCACTCTGCGATCGTATGAAAACCTTGTTGACCGAGTCTCTGGGCCAGATTGAATCGGAACCGATCCACATCAAGGTGAGCTTCGGTGTGGCCGTTCTTGATCCTGAATCGAACAGGGAGATGAAGGGATTGCTCTCAGATGCCATTCAATCCCTTGGCCGGGCAGAGGGACAGCAAACCTGAGAAAATTAGGGCCAGAAATGAAAAAATGTCTTGAAGAAAGGGAGGGGCTTACTATATAGTGCCTTGAACTTTTGAATATTATGACTAATTCGAATGAAAATCATATCATGGTCTTGGGCGTGGGCAATCTTCTCTTTACCGATGAGGGAGTGGGGATTCATGCGATACAAACCCTGCTGGAACGATATGAGTTCTCCCAAAATGTATCCATAGAAGATGGAGGCGTCTTAGGCATCAATCTTTTGGGGATAATTTCCGAGGCGGATGATCTCATCGTTGTAGATGCCATCAGAAATGGCGGAGCGCCCGGGACCCTGTACCGGCTCGAAGGAGATGACATACCGAAGCGTATTCTTGCAAAAAACTCCCTCCACCAGGTGGATCTCCTTGAGGCGCTGACCCTCTGCCAGGCCCTTGATAAGGTCCCTGAAACGGTTATCGTCGGTGTAGAACCCGAGGACATTGAAACTGTCGGTCTTGAACTGACACCCCCTGTTCAGGAAAAAATGGGAGATCTGATTGCCATGGTTTTGAGGGAACTTGACCGCTTAGGCGCGGGTTACCATGAGAAAAGAGATTAATAATCATGTGCTTAGCCATTCCAGCCAAAATTACTGAAATCAAAAATAGTATGGGCACCATTGATATGGAGGGGACCCAAAGAGAAGTCAGTCTCCTCCTCCTCGAAGACGCGAAAATAGGAGACTACGTGATTGTCCATGCAGGCTTTGCCATACACAAGATTGATGAGGCAGAGGCAAAGGAATCCTTGAAGGTGCTTCGTGAATTGGTTGCCTTCATGGATAATGCGGTGACTTAAGGGGAAATTCCCTTGACAAGAGTTCTCCTGTTTTACTATATTCATCCTCAGCTCTCAAATAAGGTATTATGAGAAGATTTGATGTTTCGGAAATATGGCAAGGATTTTAAAATATATTAGCAAGAGGAGGTAAAAAACCGTATGAAAACAAGACATTTAACCCTTTTGGTTGTTATCTTTGCTGGCATGCTCTTCCTGGCCGTGGGCGCCCTGACCGCCGCAGAAGAGCAGGCTGTGCCCGAGAAGATCACGCTTGCAAACAAGGGCTACAAAAAGGACAAAAAAGGCCCTGTAACGCTTACACACAAAAAGCATAACGTGGATTACAAGATCGCCTGTGCAGAGTGCCACCATGTTTACAAAGACGGCAAGAACATCTGGAATGAAGGGGATCACGTAGATAAGTGCAGCACATGTCATGATTTTAAGAAAAAGAACAAAAAAACCAAGGCCATGAAGTTGCAGAATGCCTATCACAAGAACTGTAAGACCTGTCACAAGGCTTTGGCAAAGGAAGGGAAACCAACCGGTCCATTTAAGAAATGTACCAAGTGTCACGCAAAGAAGAAAAAGAAATAAGCAATCCGGTTTTAAACCTTCTGTCTTAACTCAAAAAGCCGCTCTGAGAGGAGCGGCTTTTTTTGAGATGAAACAAAATGCTCCTTACGACGAGTTATTTCATCTTCTTTTTCATCATCATCATTTTCTTCCGTTTCTCGGCGCGGCGTTTACGGATCATCATTGTGTCGTTGGCCATGCTCAGATAAGATTCACGTAATGCATCATCGAATTTACCCTGTTTACCTCCCTCTTTAGCCTGGACCGCCTTGGCTTTCTCTGCTGATGCGAAGGCCATTTTACTTTTTTTGGTCATGGTGCCTTTCAACTTGGAGCCGATGAGATAGGTTGCCTTATCCACATTGACCAAAGGTTTCGGTTTGCCTTCAGCGCCGAAATCCGCTGCGTAGATGGCTTTTGTGCCGCGATCTAAGTTAAGCGCCAGGCTGATGGAAAGACAATGAATGGAGCAGGTGCCATCCACCAGATCATCGTCATAGTGGATCAGGTGGCGGCTGTGGTTCCACATGGTCCGGCCCATGCCGCAATAGGGGCATTTCGGGTACTTTTTCAGCTCATCTTTAAGCGGGTCGGGATCGGGCGCGGTTTTTGGGATAAATTGCAGGGGGGTGCCGTCACCTTCGCACCTGGCACCCTGTTTGAGCCAGCCCTTGCCGGGCATCATAGCGCCGACCCCTTTCGCGTTCGCCTGAACAGCATGCAGCCCCGCAAAACCGGCAGCACCTGTTATAGCCATCACCCGCAGGGCATCTCTACGGCTTAATTTTTTCTTGTTACTCATTATGATCCTCCTTTTTATGTTAAAGATTTGTTGATTTAATAATCTTGTTCCCTTTCCTTCACTACTGCTTGTTGAAACCAAGTGGCATCCCCATATTCTCAATAACAGCGTCTGTGAAATCAGCTTGATCCAGATTAGCTTCTGAAAAATTTGTCTCATCAAGTGTAACCCCCCTTAATGAGGCGCCGCGGAGATTTGCCCTGGAAAAATCAGCTTCTTCCAGAGCGCTTCCGGTTAGATCGGCGTTTTGCAGATCAGCGCCTGTAAAGTCACTGCCGATCATCACCGCGCGCAACATATATCCGCGTTTGAAGATGCTACCGGACAGATCACTGTCCGCAATATTCAGGTCCTTCATGAAGGCGTCCGTAAAATCGGCTTTTCTCGCCCGAACATTGTCCAATCTGGAACCGAACAAATAGGCCTTATACAGTTTTGCCCCATCCATGGTTGAGCCGTTAAAGGTGGTGTGAAACAGGTTTGAATGGCTGAAATCTACGCCAACCAATTGGCATTTACTGAAATTCGACCAGCGAAGGTCCGTTCCGCGGAGGCTTGCACCCGTGAGATTGCAGTCGGTCAAGTTGGTGCTGCGCAAAGAAACGCCATCCAGTAAAACGCCGTGCATATCAGTTCCGGAAAAAGATCTGTTCCAGAAAACACAATGTCTCAAATCGGTTAAGGGTTCGGGAGCATTGCAGTCCCCTTTTGGCAGTTGTTCCGCGGTAATATTTACCGCGAAGAGCAACAGCAATCCGGCAACAATAACCGGGATCCATTTGAACCCGGCAGTATTCATAAAAATCCCCTAATGGCTTTTCAACGGTGTAATTTTTGTCAGATGCGCTGCGATAGCGGCTATTTCTTCGTCGCTAATGCCGGTTACAACCGGGTGCTCAGTCATCAGCAGGGTAAGTTTGTTAGCCCTCTTTTTCTCATTGATGTCTTTCATCTGATGGATCAGATACAGTTCGTTTTGCTTGGCCAGATTGGGGTAATTGGGATCAATCGATATCCCCTTTTGCCCGTGGCAGGTTATGCAGAATTTGGTCATGTAAAGCCTTTCACCGTCCTGGGCCGAGGCTGACAAGACTGCTAAGAATAAAACAAGGAAAGATAACACGCATATTCGGGCTGATTTTTTCATGATTTACCTCCCTCAAATTGACGTTGTTACTCAAATAAGTTTATCCAGGTATTTAACGCCATAACTGAGCGCTTGATCATCACAAATATCCACACAAAGCCCGCAACGGGTGCAGAGCGATGAATTTACATATTCAGACTTACCCTTATTGACACAATCATTCAGAACATGGGGAACCAGACAAACACTTTGACACCGTTTACAGTTTGAGCACTTTTCTTTGTCCCATTTGATTCGTAAAGGAGACATCAGGCCGATAACCTGATAGGAGACGCCCACGGGACAGAAATAGCGGCACCAGGCCCGGCGGCTGTATAATATCTCGAAAATCAGCAAGGCTATTACCCAGAGCAGCATCAAAGAGGGCCCGTACACAATAAACCGGCTGATAATTGCCACCGGATTAATGGTTTCAAAAACAGTAAATCCGGTAATCAGCGCCAGCGCCAGAAAAATGCCGTAAAAGTAATAACGGATATTACGATCAAAAGTATGGTTTTTGATGATCTTTTTCTTTATAAGGATTTGATGAATCTTTTCTCCCAGTTCGGCCAGCCAGTGATAAGGACAGATCCACGAGCAGAATGAGCGTCCGCCGAAAGCCAGATATATCAGAATAATCGTAACCACTCCGATGATCAGGTTAACCATTATTATTTTACTGGCCAGGATAACCTGAAGAGCCGCCAGCGGATCAATCATATGAAA
>JAOZQV010000217.1 GCA_029932035.1 Deltaproteobacteria bacterium
CAAGGCTCCCTGTTTTGATCAATATCCTCAAGGGTGACATCTCTTTTATCGGACCTCGGGTCGTATCACAGGGAGATCTGAGTCCAAGGGAAAAGGCGGCGCGCAAGCGATACAATGTGCGGCCCGGGCTGATTTCTCTTTGGTGGATCAGGCGAAGGGCAAATATCGATTATACTACCGAGGCGGAGGTGGACGGTGAGTATGTAGAAACACAAAGCGTGTGGGGAGACTTTGGGATAGCCCTGCGAGCCATCCCTGCCGTACTGTACGGGGAGGGTGTCGCAACAGCCCCTGATCTTATAACAATCCTCGGAATACCGATCAATAATGTCACCATGAGCGAGACCGTAGAGACAATTATGGAATGGCTGAATGAAGATAACCGCTCTCAGATCTGCTTTGTTAATGCGGACTGTGCCAACATTGCTTACCGTAATAAGGCATATTTGGAAGTCTTGAGAACAGCCCGGTTCTCTCTCGCCGATGGTATAGGGCTCAAGCTTGCCGGGAAATTACTTGCAAGAGAGATTAAGCAAAATGTCAACGGCACAGACCTCTTCCCTCTTCTGTGCGAGGCCCTTTCCGGAACCGGTAAAGGGCTTTTCCTGTTAGGCGCCCGGCCTGAGATTCCTGAGGGCGTCAGAGGCTGGATCAACAAAAATTATCCCGGGGTGATCGTCAGCGGCTGCCACCACGGATATTTCTCTCCGGAAGAGGAACCGGAAGTAATTAACCAGATCGCCAAATCGGGCGCAGATCTTCTATTGGCAGCCTTTGGGGCGCCTCGCCAGGATACCTGGATCAAGGATCATCTCGGAGAAACAGGAGTAAAGGTGGCTATGGGAGTGGGAGGCCTGTTTGACTTCTACTCCGGCAAGACTGCTCGCGCCCCCCTATGGATGAGGGAGATGGGGATGGAGTGGCTTTACCGTTTCACACAGGAACCGGGCAGGCTCTGGAAGAGGTATTTTGTGGGTAATGGTGTTTTTCTCTACCGGGTCATGCTCGAAAAAATCAGGCCTGCACGCTTTCAACCATCCGAACGGAAGGAGGGCTAAAATTATGATAGCGGTCATTATTGCACCAGGTCTCAGTCCCGGAATGGAACCATTGAACGAACGATATCCAACACCGCTACTCCCACTGGTGGACCGCCCATTCATCCAGCACGTGGTGGAGTTCCTTGTGGAGGGCGGAATTACTCGGTTTGAGTTTGTCCTGAGTCATCTTCCGGAAAAGATTGAGATTCTATTAGGCGATGGCTCCCGCTGGGGGAGTGTATTCAGATTCCATTTAACACGCGACCCCGCACGCCCCTATGATGCCCTGAAGATAATGAATCTTGACAATGATACCGGGCCTGTTCTGTTAGCCCATGCAGACCGGTTGCCTCAGGTTGACATAGAGCAGACCGGACCAGCAAACCAAATAGAAGAACCGCTAATGTTTTTCTCGCCCCCAATCCGAAGGATTGACCCTTCTGCCGCAAAAAGCCAGGATAACCCGCAATGGACGGGCTGGGCATGGGTTCCGGCCGGCATCCTGAAAAGCCTGCCCAAGGATCTCGATGGGGAGGCCTTGGAATCCCATCTCGCGTCCCTGAGGCAAGGCAGGTCACCCTCCGTTGAGGTCTCCAGTTCCCTGAGTGTGCGCTCCTACGATGATCTGCTTGCATCTCAGAAAGCAGTCTTAGGCAAAGAGTTCAAGGGTCTTTTTCTTGGGGGCAAAGAGGCAGATGAGTCGATCTGGCTATCCAGAAATCTGACTCTTCATCCAACGACAAAACTCGACCCGCCTGTCTATATAGGGGAAAACTGCCGGATCGGCAAGGGGACAAGGTTGGGCCCTGATGCGGTTATTGGGAAAGACTGCGTACTTGATTCAGGCTGTACCGTTACCAGCTCGGTAATCTTCCCTGGGAGCTACGTTGGAGAAGGTCTGGAGTTAGATGAGGTCCTTGTTGATAAAAATCGACTTATCAATGTCCGGTTTGGCGCTGCCGTATCCATTTCCGAGAGCTTTATTTTAGGGGGGCTTTCTAAGACCCATTTGGGACAATGGTTCGCCGGGATATTCTCGCGTTTTGCAGCCGCCTGCCTGCTGCTTGTATTATGGCCATTCCTGCTTGCTACAGCTCTATTCCTGAAACTTGGCCGGCTCGGGCCCGTTTTATTCAAGAAAGAAGCGGTTCGGCTCCCTGTCCAAACAGATGAGGCGCTATGGCGTACATTCAATTCCTTGAGTTTTGTGCCTGACGATAAAAAAGGAGGAAAAGGGGAGGGTATCAGGCATTTCTTTCTCTGTTTTCTTCCCGGCCTGATCAATATTATAAAGGGTGAACTCCGTTTCGTCGGAGTGAAGCCCCGCGCAAGAGATGAGATCAAGACCTTGGCCAAGGACTGGCAGGCCCTTTATCTGAACTCCAAACCGGGAGTCATTACAGAGGCCTTCATCAATTACGGGGCCTTCCCTACAGAAGACGAGCTTTATACATCAGAGGTTTTCTATTCTGTTTCAGCCGGAATCGGGCACGACTTCAAGTTGCTGTCAGGTTACTTGGGCCGCCTCCTGGGCTTTTCTTCATCGGCCGGGCAATAGCAGCCCGCCCGCGGTGACTCAAGTGCCTAAAATGCCTAAAGTTTGAAGTGCCTAAAGTTAAGGAACTGCGTGACATTTTATAAGGGATTGTTTTCACAAGGCCTGCGCGACAAATCAGACCAAGGGACTCGAGTAATATGTAGTCATTGATAGTCTCGTAAAAAGTCTCGATACCGTCATGCCGGACTTGATCCGGTATATAGAAGCAGTTGAATTTACTGAATTCCGGCCTTCGCCCGAATGACGTTTTGAAGAGATCTTCGACTTCTTACGAAACCATCAATATTCAATCGTCAATATTCAATATTCAATTATTCGCCCCATACTGCTCTTTGATCCAGGACTGGTATTCTCCGCTCCTTACCCGGTCAACCCACTCCTGGTTATCGAGATACCACCTGATCGTCTTACGAATACCGGATTCAAGTGACTCCTCCGGCATCCACCCGAGTTCTCGTGTCAATTTGGTAAAGTCAATGGCATACCGGCGGTCATGGCCCGGGCGGTCTTTGACGAATTCTATCAGCTCTCTTCGTGGGTGATCTCTTTTTGGCATTAGAAGCTCATCCAAGATATCACAAACCATCTCAACAATCCTGATATTTTCCATTTCAGTGTCGCCACCGATGTTGTAAGTCTCGCCTCTTTTTCCATCTTTCATTATGGTCCATATGGCCGTGCAGTGGTCCCGCACATAGAGCCAGTCCCGTACATTAAGGCCATCCCCGTAAACAGGAAGAGCTTTTCCCTCAAGGGCATTCAAAATCATGAGGGGAAGGAGTTTTTCAGGAAACTGGTAGGGACCATAATTGTTGGAACAGTTGGAGATGGTCACGGGGAGATCATAGGTCTTATGGTAGGCCCTGACGAGATGGTCGGAGGCGGCCTTTGAGGCCGAATAGGGGCTGTTGGGTCTGTAGGCGGTCGCTTCGGTGAAGTAGCCCTCTTTTCCTAAGCTGCCAAACACCTCGTCCGTGCTGATGTGGTGAAATAGCTCCAGCCGGTCTCGATTTTTCCTTGCCAGTTCCAGCAGGTTAAAGGTTCCAAAGATATTGGTCTGGATAAAAGCATCGGGGCCCACAATAGACCTGTCCACATGAGATTCGGCCGCAAAATGGCAGATAGTATCTATCTCATAATCAATGAAAATCCGGGACATATCCGCCTTATCGCATATATCCGTCTGTATAAAGGTGTAACGTTCCGTGAACCTTTGCTCTATATCCGTCAAATTCAGCGGGTTCCCGGCATAGGTAAGGGCGTCCACATTAACCACACGATGTTGAAACCCGGATTCTTCCAAGAGATACCTGATAAAATTGGTCCCTATAAAACCGCATCCCCCCGTCACTAACACGTTTTTCATGTCATTCCTCTCTTATCTCGTTTATCAAACGATCCCTGAATCTGAAAACGAATTCATCTAAGTCGGTTTTCCAGCCCTGCATCAGATTTATGCCTGCTTCCCTCAACCGCTTATTTTCCAGGATTGAGTTAATCGGCCTTACGGCCGGCGTGGGATATTCCGCCGTGGTACAGGGAACAAAGGAGTGGGGGAAACCCATCCTGCCAAGGAAATAGGTGGCCAGTTCATACCAGGTGCAATATCCTGTGGATGTCGCATGGTAGGTTCCATTCCCTTCTGATTCTATCAGTCTCGCAATCTGCAGGGCGAGTCGGTAACTCCAGGTGGGGGACCCGAATTGGTCATTCACTATCTTTATTTCTCTTTGAGGATCTTTCAGGGCCAGGGCTAACATGGTCTTCAAGAAATTTTGCCCACGGATGCCGTACAGCCATGCCGTGCGCAGGATGATATGGTTGTCTGTTATCTTCCGAATTGCCTCCTCTGCTGCCAACTTGGTCACCCCGTAATAGGAAATCGGGTCTGGATCATCCTTCTCCGTGTAGGCTTCAGGCGCCTTCTTCCTGCCGTCAAACACATAATCGGTTGAGATATGAATCAATCTGGATCCCTCTTTTTTGGCGGCGACAGCGAGGTTAGTCGGGCCCTCTGTGTTGACCTCACAGGCCAGATCCCTTTCGCTTTCACAGTCATCCACTCTTGTAAAGGCAGCGCAGTTCACGATGACATCGGCGCCAAAATTTCCTGCCGCGGCTTCCACCTGCGCAATATCCGTAATGTCTAATTCATCAAGATCTACAGACATAACATCATGGGTTTCACTGAGGACCTTAGTGCAATCACTACCTAACTGACCCTTTCCGCCCAGAATCATTATTTTCATTGGTTGTCTTCCTTAAAAAACTAAATACTCAAGTATGGGCACAATCCTTACCGATTAGGTAACCGTA
The DNA here is from genome assembly GCA_029932035.1 of Deltaproteobacteria bacterium. Taxonomy (GTDB): domain Bacteria; phylum Desulfobacterota; class DSM-4660; order Desulfatiglandales; family Desulfatiglandaceae; genus Desulfacyla. Next base: position 4,915 of record JAOZQV010000217.1, read on the forward strand.
TCTTCACTTGAGTCCCTTTGCCGAGACTGCTTTCAACTGTTATCTCGCCATTGTGTTCGGAGATGATCCTTTTTACCTTGCACAGACCCATACCCACTCCAACCGCCTTGGTGGTAAAAAACGGGTCAAAGATATAGGGTCTGTCCTGTTCTGAAATACCGGTTCCAGAATCCTTTATCTCCACGTTAGCCCTGTTGGCATCTTCAAAGACACTTACCTCGATTGAGACTTGATCCTCTTTGCAAAACTCCAAAGCGTTCAGAAAAAGCTCGTTCAATGCATGAGTAAAAAGCCCGGGATCGATGATCACTTCGATCGGCTCTGATTGAACGGTCCATTCAATCTTCTTTGAGAGTTCGGCTTCTCTTCGGGAGAGACCGGCCTTTGCCTTCTCCAGAACCTCAGAGATAGCAACCCTCTTCGGCTCTATCTGTAACAGTTTTGTGTAGCTACCCACGGCCGTTACCACATCTTCAAGCCGTTTCGTCTCTTTAAGAATCGCCTCAAGGTATGCCCTGTTCGGGTCATCCTGATCCAGCTTATTGAGAATTCGCATTGAAAAGCCACCGATTGCCGTAACCGGATTCCGTATCTGATGGGCCACGCCCTCGGCCAGGTTCTTTATACTTTCTGCTCGTTCGTGCTGGAGAGCGCTTTTTTCTTCTAAAACGGTCTTTTCAATCGCGTGCGCCTGATGAAGTTCTGTCACATCATTTATCAGCACAACAATACCTGCGATCTCTCCGTCTTCTCTGAGGAAAGAACCGGTGATAGATAGCTGCAGAATCTTCCCTGCGGGCGTCACATACGTCGCGCTCCGCTTTAAATTGACCTTCCTCTCCTGTATAATATCGATAATAATCTGGTTGAAACCGGTGTTTTTTTCATCGTCAAAAAATAAGTCCCCCCACCCTTTTCCCTCAAAGGCTTCGAGAGAATAACCTAAGATCTCCGATGCTGCCCGGTTGATGGTAATGACCTCTCCCCCAGGATCGATCACCATGAGGCCGACTGGAAGGCTCTCCCATATGTTCCTGAGGATAATCGGTTTGATTTTCATAATATCGTCACTCGGTTGTTGTTTCGCCTTCGGCCCTTATTCATTTGCATTCATTGGTTTTCCCTTCTTACGCTACGTACACATTAAAAACAATGCAAGGCAATATTAATAGCGAGACGCTATTTGAGTATGCCGTATTTCCTTGCCACCTCCTCATTATAGGCTGCCTTCCTCCCCTCGCAATGTTTTCGAGGACATAATTGACAATTGTAAAAGCTGGTATTTGTGGGGAAGTAGATCCCGGAGACCGATTTTTTTGGGATTCAGATTTACCCGTATGTCTTCAAATATTTCCATTGCTCAAAAGCCTTAACGAAAAAAGGCACTCCATCATGATTTGATGGAATGCCTTTTTTTAACTCAGAAAAAATGATCTAAACCACAGTTACGTTTGCTGCAGCAGGACCTTTTTGACCCTGCTCTATGTCAAAGGTAACGCGGTCGCCCTCATTAAGGGACTTAAAACCTTCCGCATTGATTGCTGAATGGTGAACAAATACATCCGGTCCATCTTCCTGCTCAA
>JAOZQV010000218.1 GCA_029932035.1 Deltaproteobacteria bacterium
GGGAGCGCTCAAATATGGTTCGATATCTCTCTTCCGATTTTTCCAATTCTCTCAGGCGTTCATCTAACATCCCTTCTAAGTTGCCTGACACCCTTTTCAGTTCTTCTTGAAGGCGCTTCTTAACTGTTATGTCAGTGGCCGTTTCCAAGACGTAAGCGATTTTGCCACGCTCATTCATAACAGGGGTGGCCTTAACTAACATCTGCGCAATCCTGCCATCTTTCATTACAACAGTCTCTTCGTTCGAGTGTGACTGACCGTCCTTAAAAGACTTTTCTATTACACAATCCGCACATTTTTTATCTCTGTTTTTCCATACTTTGTAACAAAAACCGTCCTGATGCATTCCAAATTCAGTCCTAAAAAGATTATTGGCCATAAGGATCTGATACTTATTGTTAATGGCAATCACATAATCGGTGACGCTCTGGAGGAGCGCTTCATATTTTGTTTCTAACTCCCTGCGCCTCTCTTCCTCTCGCCGGATACTTTCGTGGGCCTGTTCTATCTTGCATACAAGCTGTTCCATATTCATACACCTTAACCTAAAAAAAGAGCGCCTTATTTCTTATAGTGCGACAGGTCGTGCAATCGCTGGCTGAATTTCGACAGCCTTTCTCTGACCCGGCTATGGTCTTCTTCTGATTTTTCCTCACCCGTGAAGACATCTTCGTTTACAACGCGAATGGCATTCTTGAAGCTAAGCCTGGAGACCGCTTCCAAATGCTCTATAACACCTAATTTATGAAATCTTAGCCCGAGATAATTCATATTCTTCAAGAGGTCTGATTGCTTCCTGCCCCCTTTTTCCTTAGCGATAATTGACCGTGTGGCTACCCAATAGGATTCGAGAAATGTCTTTATTAAGGCCGCCCAGATGGGGAGCTTATCAAAGCCAAGTCTTGTAAGCCGGTACCCGGCATCAGCATGGTCCCAGGTTATATATAATACATCTGAGAAATAGGCAATGACGTCGTCGATCTCTTCCTGCGAAGTGGTCCCTGCATCATAAATAAACTCATACCTGAAAAGCTTTTTGACAAAGTCATAGTCCTTCACGATATCTTCACCGGTCTTTATCTCCTCTTTCCCGGTCAGCAGGGAGAGGGCAACAAAGGCGTGAGCCAGAAAACAATGAATAATATTATTCTTATAATATTCCAGTTCGCGCTTTTTTTCTTCATCCACATAATAAAAGGCCTCTGTCCCTTCTACTTCCTCTAAAGACTTTACCACATTACCCTTAATGAGGACGCCCAGGCTCTTTTCTATTGCCTTATCACATTGTTCAAGGGAGGTAGCAGTGGGGAACCGGTACTTCTCAAGGAAGGCCAAGAGTGTTCCAGCCGTATCGGTCAATTCGGAAAGATTAAAACCTCGACGATGCTCGGTCAGAATGGCAGTCGATAAGAGCGCCATAGGCGTTACTAAGCTCACCCGATTAATGGAGCGTATCAGATCAAAGGCCAGACGCTTCTGTGTCCCGCCTGACGATTCCTCGTTTTGGGCCAAGTACTCCTTTAACAAAAGAGGCTGGCCGAACCGGATGTAGATCTTTCCATACTTTTTTTTAAAGAAACGCCTGGTACCGACGACCTGCCGAATGTTCTCCTTTTCTTTTTTCTCCCCTCCGAGTTCCTTGAGGTATGCCCGTTCTTCTAAGACTCGATCATAAGTGATGGAGGCGGGGACGAACACGAGGTCATCACAATACCCCTCCCTGAAGGCCTGAACCAGGATAGAGAGAAATCCTATTTTCGGGAGGACTAATTTGCCGCTCCTGCTTCTTCCCCCTTCAATGAAGAACTCTAACGGGTGTCTTTCTTCAAGGAGGGCCTTCATATATCTTACGAAAACCGCTGCATAAAGAGTAGCTCCTTTGAAAGTCCTGCGTATGAAAAATGCGCCGGATTTTCTGAAAAAAGGTCCAACCGGCCAAAAGTTAAGATTCTTACCCGCTGCAATTCTGGGGACATGCATGTGGTGCTGATAAAGGACATAGTTGAGGACCAGATAGTCGATGTGACTCTTGTGGGAAGGGACATAGACAACAGGACCTTTTCTGGCACATTCCCTCACTGTTGCCAGATCCTCCAATTTTACGTCAATCCCCTGAAACAGCTTTTTCCAGAGCCAGGTTAACACGACGCTGGCAAATTGGACATAGGCGATATTATAATCTGCAGCGATTTCGTCAAAGTATTTGGAAGCCTCTTTCCTGACCTGCTTGAGCCGGATATTGTTTTTTGACGATCTGTTTTCAATAGTGTGGATAACAGTTGGGTCTTTAAGTACTTTTTCCTTGAATTGCTGCCTCGATTTAATAACAGGCCCTAAGATAACTCTTTTTTGCTGGTCTATGTTTTCAAGGAGTGTATGCCTTAGTTCCATGGCCATCTCTTCCAAGGGTCGCACAGTGTGCTGGCCTTCGAGATAACTCTTCAGATTGAGGTGTTTTCCAAAATCGATAAAGGCACGGCGATTGTGCCTGAAAAAGAGTATGATCTTTCTTAGGACACCAGGTTTGTCCTTGAATCCAAAAAATATGTCAAGCAGACTCGGATGGTCCTTCTCAGGGGTCTTCTTATAAAGGACAAGCTGGGGGACAAGATAGATAGGTCTCTCCATCTTTTTCTGTGTTTCGAGGAGGAGTTGAAGAGGATCCTTTTTGGCATAGATATAGCGTCTGGTAAATCCCTTGGGATCCACGAGACAAACAAGGGAGGGCGTTCCCTGCTCAACGGCCTCTTCATAAAAGCCGGTGTTATATGGGTCTGGCAGCCTGTGGTTCTTTAAAAGGAAGGTTAGATGAAATTTAAGAATCTTGAAAAGCTGTCCCAGGGGCAACACCAGCGACATGTTCAGGTCAAAGGCGATTTTGGGATAGGGAAGGCGGCTCTTTCGAAAGCGGTAATGATACATGAGATAATCTAAGCGCCCTCTATATTTGATGGCATAGACAACTGTTCCATCCCGGTGCATCCGTTTAAGCGCCTCGCTCATATTTTCATTAAAATGAACGCGTTTAAAGAGCTTGTAGAGTAGCCAGTTCAAGAAAATTCGAGGCTTATGATCAAGTATAAATGGATAAAAGGCTTCGTTTTTAGACATGACGGTATTCCTTGGGTGATTGTAGGTATTCACCAGATCTTACAGCCCCGAACCAATTCTGGCAAGCAACAAATAATCAGGGCAATTGTCAGGGAATTTTCCCTCATCTACTCTTTATTGCGAACAAGACTCCTGTTGACAAAAGCAATTGTATGGTTAAAAATAGCAATAAGAATCACAGAGTGCCTGATTTTTATAAATCGAGGGAGGAAACTATGTTTACGCCTATGGTTATATCCGGGCTAACCGTGGACCCCATAACTAACAGCCCCATTGTAATCCTCAAGGAAGTCGACGGTGACGGAACATTGCCGATATGGATAGGGTTGTTGGAGGCCACTGCCATTGCCAGCGAACTGGAAGGCGTTAGGTTTTCCAGGCCGATGACCCATGATTTGCTCAAAAATATGATGGAAATGGTCAATATCGAGGTCAGCAAAATCGAGGTTTGCGATCTCAAGGACAACACCTATTATGCCCTTATTCATTTTAAATTTGAAGGCAGGGAAATGTCTATTGACGCCAGGCCAAGCGATGCGATTGCGCTTTCCCTCAGGCTGAAAACGCCTATTTTTGTGGCCGAAGAGGTAATCAGCAAGTCCAGTCAGATAGACCTGAAGGCCGAACCTCAGGACAAATCAGAGAAAGGTAAGAAGTGGCAGGAGATCTTGGAGAGCCTTAAACAGGAAGATTTTGGAAAATATAAAATGTAACTGCCCCCGTAAAAAGCTCTTTTTACGGGTAATTGCGTCCCGCGAATCGCGGGATCGATATATAATCCCATCCAACCAAATTATCCATTCATTTAGAGCCATTTATCAGGTTGAATTTTTCGGTTGCCTAAGTTGAGGATCCGGTCCCGCGATGCGCGGGATTCGATTGAACACAGGCTGCAGACCATGAACGAAATCAAAAAAAGACAGCTCTTTAACATAATAGGGGGAGGAGTTATCCTCTTGTGGATGGTGATGATTGGCCTGTTGATAAAGAAGAACTACTTTAAAAATGACACAAAAGACGTTGAAATTACATCTACAAATATATCTACGGTCAAAAAAGTCCAGGATGACTGGATGGAAATCTATCTCAAGGATCAAAAGATCGGTTATTCAACGACCCGGATAAGCCCCTTTGGGAAAGGCTACCTCATATATGAAGAGATTGTATTAAACTTCAATCTCATGGGCCAGGCAAGCCTGATGCGCACCTCCACACGTTCTATTGTGGATCAGGGGTTTTTGTTGAAGAGCTTTATGCTCAAAGTCGATTCCGGGATTGTCGACTTCCGGGTCTCGGGCAAAGTGGAAGGCCGGCGCATGCAGATAGAGGTTGGCGAGGGAAAGAGAAAGAAGACCCACACCATAAGCCTGTCAGGTCCACCTGTGAACGGTTCGGGGATGTCGCAGTTTTTTAGAGGCCGTCCATTGGAGATAGGAGAAGCATTCAAGTTTTTTTTATTTGATCCATCAACCATGACACAAAAGCGAATGGTTATAAAGGTTGCTGCGAAAGAGTCTCTCGTCATAAATCGTCTGAGGTACAGCACATATCGCTTGGAGACAGAGATGTGGGGACAGAATCTGATATTCTGGCTTAATGAAAAGGGAGAGGTTTTGAAGGAGAAAGGTTTTATGGGGCTTACCCTAATCAGGTCTAACGCTGCAACCGCCCCCCGGAATCTTAAGGGTGGAAAGGTGTATGATTTTTATGAGATGGCCTCCATAGATGTAAAACCAAAATTGATAGACGCTGATAAATTAACCTCCCTAAGGCTCGAAGTTGAGGGCCTGAGAGATACCCATTTTAGTACTGACGTCTTTAACCGGGGGAGACAGCGTTTCCGGGACGGGATGCTAAAGATCACCCAGGAGAAGAGCCCCCTGAAAGCCACATACAAGGCGCCCTTCCCCGATCTATCAGGAGAGATGAAGCCTTATCTCCGACCTGAATTCAACATTCAGAGTGATGACAAGCGAATGAAGGAAAAGGCCCTGGAGATTGTTGGGGACCAAAGAGATCCTGCTGCCGTGGCCGAAAAATTGATGGAGTGGGTTTATAATAACGTGGAAAAAAAGCCTGTAATTAACGTCCCGAGCGCCGTGGAAGTTTTGAAGACGAGAGTGGGAGACTGTAACGAGCATGCAGTGCTGCTTACGGCCCTCTTGCGGGCCTCTAAGATACCGGCCCGTGAGTGCGTTGGGCTTGTATACGCGAAGGGCCGGTTTTTTTATCACGCGTGGACAGAAGCCTATCTCGGCAGATGGATATCCATGGACCCAACCCTCAACCAGATGCCGACCGACGCAACCCATATTAAACTGGCACACGGAGGCTTGGAAAGACAGACGGATATCATTGCACTCATAGGCAAACTCAAATTGAAAATAGTGGATTATGGATATGATCAAACTGATTAATTTAACTAAACTCTATAGGGGCCTTCGAGCTGTTGATCGGATCAATTTAAAAATAGAAAAAGGGGTCTGCTTCGGATTTTTGGGACCGAATGGCGCTGGAAAAACCACTACCATCAGGATGATGGCCGGGGTCCTTAAACCCACAGAGGGACAAATCATAATTAACGGTCACGATCTTTCTAAGGAGCCCTCCGCCGCTAAACAATGTGTCGGGTTTATCCCTGACAGACCCTTCATGTATGAAAAACTGACAGGTCTGGAGTTTCTCCATTTTGTGGCAGGTCTCTATGGCCTTGATTCTGCATCCATGTTGGACCGGAGGATCGGGGATCTCTTGGGGCTTTTTGAGCTAAAACACTGGGAAGAAGAATTGATCGAAAGCTACTCCCACGGTATGAAACAGCGCCTGATAATGTGCGCGGCCCTAATTCACCAGCCAAAGGTCCTTATTGTGGATGAGCCCATGGTGGGACTCGATCCCAAGGGGGCAAGACTCGTCAAGAATATATTCAGGGAACAGGCTGCAAAAGGGACAACCCTCTTTATGTCCACGCATTCCTTAGAGGTTGCCGAAGAGGTATGTGAAGAGATCGCCATTATTCAGGAAGGCAGGATCATTGCCCGTGGCACGGCAGGGGAACTGAGAGAACAGGCAGGGATGGACGGGAATTTGGAAGATATCTTTTTGAGGCTGACACAGGGAGAGGGGTAGCAGATGGAAGGCCTTTTTCTCCTTATCAGACCCAGGCTTCTCGGTTTTAGAAACCGGTTAATCCGTTCCGGGAGTCCGGGAAAAAGACGGGTGTTGATCATGGGCGGATTAGGACTCGCCTTTTGCGGAGGGATGTTTGTCCTTTCGTCTCGTGTCTTGATCTACTTCCAGTCTGTTGAGATGATCGGTGATCTCTTAGCGCGACAGCTCCTCTCAATGGCGCTGCTCACCTTTTTTTCCATGC
>JAOZQV010000219.1 GCA_029932035.1 Deltaproteobacteria bacterium
AGGTGAAAAAAAAGTATGTTAGAGCGGTGCGAGGAGCAAAGTTTGAAAATTTATTTGTGGACAATGGCAATCTAACAATTACCGATAAATCGACGGGGTTGATGTGGTTCGCGATCACAGCCGGACCGATGACCTGGGAAGAGGCCATTGCCTATTGCGAGGACTTGCCCCTGATTGAGTATGATGATTGGAGGCTTCCGAATATTAAGGAATTGCGTTCACTCGTTGATTATACGAGAAAGAATCCGGCTATTGATATAGAGTTTTTCCCATTCACCTATAACGATGGTTATTGGTCTTCAACAACATATGCTTTTTATCCCGAATCCGCCTATGGTGTGGATTTCGAATCCGGATTCAAGCTCGTCCATTATGGGAAATCGCAGAACCATTATGTGCGTGCTGTACGTGGAGGGGAATGACCAGGTTATGAATAATGTGTAATCTTAAATGATTCAGTGTGTTCATATTAGTTGTTGACAGTAATAACTCCAGTCTCCGCTTCGCAGATATCGGAAAAGCCATCGGACGCTCAAGGCAGACAGCGGGCTCATGCATAGCCGATCTTCGCGCTGCAACGCAGCTTGGCCTAGGCATCAAGATAACTCGCATGCACCGCCTCGGCATCTCTCAGGACAGGATCACAAAGAGATTGGAACAGGTCAGGGAAACGATCCGTAATCATTTGGCCAAAACGCCAGAGCTGGCAAATCCGTCAAATGCCGATTTATCGAAAGGCTTCACAGTTGCCCTTGAGGCTGAAAAGCATGGTTGGGCAGAGCCTCTTGTGTGGTCCATTGCCTTTGAGAGCAAAAGCGATCTTGATAGATTCAAGGCACTTAACTGGGGATTAAGGACATGGGTTAAATTCCCTGAAGCTTGCTTTGTTTAGATTGTGAAGATCAGATGCGCGATACCCCATAGATTTCTGCGAGGGAGTTCATTTGTGAAATCCGAGACCATTCAATTGGAGGGCGTCGGCCGTATCTTATTTGAACGAAGCAGCCGGGCAAAAAACATCAATATTTCCGTAAGACCCTTTCGCGGCGTCAGAGTCGCGGTTCCATCTGGTGTCTCATTCAAAAAGGCCGGGGAGTTTGCCTGTTCCAAAAAGGAGTGGATACAAAAGCATCTGGCAAAGATGAGACAGGTGGAACAGAATTATCAGATTCTTTCCAAAAACCTCAATAGTATAAACAGGGCAGATGCCCGAAAAATCCTTGTCCAGAGGCTTGATGAATTGGCCAATAAACATGGTTTCAAATATAACTGGGTTTTTGTCAGGAATCAAAAGACACGGTGGGGGAGTTGCTCATCGAAGAACAATATCAGCCTCAATGCAAAACTTGTCAAATTGCCCGGAAAGTTGATGGATTATATCATTCTTCACGAACTGGTTCATACCCGCGTCAAAAACCACGGCAAGGGGTTTTATGCTGAGTTGGGACGGCTTGTAACCGACCGAAAACTGTTAGACAGCGAATTGAAACAATATGGAGCAGGTTTGTTGTGAAAGAAAGGAGACCACTCATGGATAATGAGGTTATCAAACAGATACGTTCCGAGGCCGCGGATATATTTAAGAGCTCCGTTGAGGCAGTCAATCCATATCACGCTGTCAAGCGCTTTGTTCGTGTGGAGGGAGAGAGGCTGGTTGTGGGGACGGAAGACCAGGCCACGGTTGAGTTTGATTTAAGCAAGTATGATCGTATCTCGCTTGTGGGGGGGGGAAAGGCAACAGCCCCTATGGCCAGGGCTATGGAAGAGCTTCTTGGCGAGAGGATCAGCAAGGGGCTGATTAACGTCAAATACGGGTTTGGAGCAGCTCTCACCTTCACTGAGATCACCGAGGCGAGTCATCCTCTACCGGACTCGATCGGTATAAAGGGGACCACAAAGATCCTCGATTTACTTCAAACCGCCGGGAAAAAGGACCTGATATTTTCCCTCATATCGGGGGGAGGTTCCGCCTTACTTGTCCAGCCTTCCGGGGAAGTCACCCTTTCTGAGATGCAGAATCTCACACAGAGCCTGCTCGAATGCGGGGCGAGTATCGATGAAATGAATACCGTGAGGAAGCATATATCATCCTCAAAAGGGGGGCAGATGGCAAGGGCCGCAATGCCGGCAACCACCATCAACCTGATGTTATCGGATGTGGTGGGAGACAGCATGGACGTTATTGCCTCAGGCCCCTTTGTCCCTGACACATCCACATATGAAGATGCATTGGGGATACTCAAAAAATATGATTTAAAGGATATACCCTCAGCGATTCAGTCTCACCTGAAGAGAGGGATGGAAGGCCGGATTCCTGAGACCCCAAAGGCAGATGACCCCATATTCGATTCGGTCCATAATTTTATCATCGGAAGTAATATCTTAGCCCTGAAGGCCGCGGAATATAAGGCCCGGGATTTTGGATACAACACCCTGATCCTCTCATCTATGGTGGAAGGTGAAACAAGGGAGGTTGCACGGGTCCACACCGCAATTGCCAAAGAGATAGTAAAGACGGGCAGACCGATCCCTTCTCCTGCATGCGTCATTTCAGGTGGTGAGACCACTGTGACCATCCGGGGAAAGGGTCTTGGCGGGAGGAATCAGGAGTTCTGTCTTGCCGCGTCCCTTGACCTGACCGGACTTCCACAGAGGGTGGCTGTATTGAGTGGCGGTACAGACGGGGACGACGGGCCCACAAAGGCGGCAGGGGCCATTGTGGATCCATTGACAGTGAGGCGTGGAAAAGAGTCCGGGGCAGAGGCAACTGATTTTTTAGCTAACAACGATGCCTATCATTTCTTTGAAAAGACAGACGATCTCCTCATAACCGGTCCCACTGATACCAATGTAATGGATGTCAGGCTTGTCTTGATCCGATAAACTGCAAGAAAGCAGTATGGGTAACCGTTTATCCCCTATTTGGCTGCCCAGTAAACATCCACGGGCGCTTTATCCTGGTAGAGCACAGCCCGGATTGGCATCTCTTCAACTGAATCTCCTCCCAGGGCCCTCTCATACACGTCACGTTTTTCCCTGCCGGATAGGTGGAGATAGACCTGACGTGAATCAAGCAGGGCAGGAAGTGTAAGAGTCATCCGGTCATGGGGAGCGGTCACAGGGGTCATGGCCATACAGAGCTTTTCCGAATCCATATCAAGTGCATCGCTGAGTCGACTTGCCCCGGGAAACAGGGATGCCGTATGGCCATCTGGTCCCATACCCAAAATCACAATGTCAAAGGGTAAGGGAAGCATTGCTAACTCCTCTTCACACCCCTTTTCCCCGTCCACGGCAGATGCATGGCTGTTCTTAAGTCCATGGAAATGGGCCTCCGCTGCCTGATTGCGCAACAGGTTTTCGCGGACTGAGGCCTCATTACTGTCTTTGGCACTAATTTCTACCCAGCGTTCATCCGCTAATGTGATAAAGACCCTATCCCATTCCATGGATATCTCCGACAGGGTGGCAAAGAGCGGGACAGGGGTTTCCCCCCCGGATACAACCAAACTGGCTCTTCCCCGAGCCGCAATTGCCTTTTGCAGGGATATACTCTTTTACAGTCAGGTTGAGAGATGTTTGATTACGAGTAAGATTATGATTATGGGCAAGAAAATAATCTGAGCGGCAAAATCCCTTTTTGCTTCCAGATTGTCTGGTTTAACTTTTAGGTGCCCCCCTGTCCGAATGGCTGGCCAAGGTCTATGATCTCCATACGGTTGGTGCCGCCCCTGTGCCCTGCCGATGGCCCTTGAGTAAGAATGACGAGCCCCTCGGTCAAGCCAAGCTGGCCAAGTCTTTTACGTGCATAATCTTCCCAGTTTTCGGGATAGTTTGGCTCATGCACCGGATAGACACCGTAAGAGAATTGGAGTTTCTGGCATGTGGGTTCATTGGCGCTTACTCCCGCAATCCAGACAGGGAGGCGGAAACGAGTGATACGTCTCGGTGTTGTCCCGGTTTCGGTGGGGGTAATTACGGCGGTGGGGGTGAGACGTTTCACCGTGGCATGAACACTCATCGATATGAGGTCTTCCACGCTTATCTGCCCCTCTGTCTCAGCGGTAGTAAGAGCCTCACGCACGGGCTGGTCACTAAGATGTGCCTCTGTGATCCGGGCAATGCGGGCCATCACAGCCACGGCTTCCATAGGGTAATCGCCGGAAGCCGATTCTTCGGAGAGCATGACACAGTCCGTGCCGTCCAGAATAGCGTTGGACACATCCGTCACCTCGGCACGGGTGGGGCGGCGGTTATTAACCATGGACTCGAGCATCTGGGTGGCGGTGATGACAGGCTTTCCCGTTAAGTTGGCCTTTTGGATAAGGCCTTTCTGCACCACCGCTATCTCCTCTATGGGGACCTCCACTCCAAGGTCGCCCCTTGCAACCATGATTCCATCTACCACATTTAGAATTCCGTCGATATTTTCAAGGGCTTGGGAGCGTTCTATTTTGGCAACGATAAAGGGATTGTACCCTGCCTCGGTTGCCGCTTTCCGCAGGGCCAGGATGTCATCAGGGCCCTGGACAAAAGATTCACCTATCGCGTCAACACCCTGCTTCAGGGCGAATTTCAGACATTCGTGATCTCGATCTGTAAACGCGCTGATGCCGAGATCAATGCCGGGGAAGTTGACTCCCTTGTGGGAACGGAGTTGCCCCCCCACCATTACCTCGCAATGCACCTCTTCGTCCTCCACCTTTTCCACTTTGAGCTGAACAAGCCCATCATTGATAAAGATGGTATCACCTGGACGTACAACTTTGGGGAGCCCTGTAAAGCTCATTGAGACACGCTTGGAATTGCCTTCAATATCGCCAGGCACAAGCGTGAAGGTCTGCCCACGTTCCAATTCGATCGGCTCCTCGGCTAAATGACCTATTCGCATTTTAGGGCCTGGCAGATCGGCTAATATGGCCACCCGCTCACCCACAGTTTTCGCCGCGGCGCGTATATCTTCTATCAACTCTTTATGACTTTCAAAATCACCATGGGCAAAATTAAGACGTGCCACATTCATGCCGTTTATAATCATCTGCTCCAAGGTTTCCTTAGACCGGCAGGCCGGACCAATGGTGCAGACAATCTTGGTTTTTTTTGCGGGCAAATCCATGATTCTACCTCCTTAATGAGTTTGCAGGGGTTGATTGACGGTATTCAGGTATCTCTGTCTGTGTGTGGCCCGGTCTTCTATCAGGTAGTATACTCCTACCTTGACAAAATCCTGAATGAACATCCATACAAAGTTGTATGTCCAGACAAGGCCGATGAGGGCCCACGGCAAAGGTGGAACCAGCCAACCAAAGGCACACATGAGCATTGCAAAACCCTGGGTGCCCACGATGGCGCAGAACAGCGGCCACGAGGGAAACGGCGGTGTAAAGAAGAACTTCTTTGTGCGTGTTACAAAGAGCATTAGATGCCCGCCCGCCACCAATTGCAGGAAGAGCATGGTCTGGAGGTGGGGTTTGTCTACCTGCATCCACTGCTGCCACTCGGGGTTTTTGAGCCACTCCCATCCGATAAGGAGGAGGCCAAAGGTTTCAGCAACAGCAATCAACCCGAGGACTGAAGATATGGACAGGACCCGGCTCATCTGCCAGCGCACCGGTTTGGGATCGATACGGGTATTATCATAGGCAATGGTCATGATCGGAATATCATCCAACAGGGCCAGGATGATGATCATTACCGCTGTGAGGGGTGTGAAATCGAACGATAACATGGCTAATACGACAAAGAACATGATATCGATAGTCATTGCAATACGGTAAATGGTGTAGCTCATCATTCGCTCAAAGATCTGTCGAGCCTCTTCGATCGCTTTGATGATGACGGACAGACCGGGTTCTGTGAGTATCAGGGCAGCCGCGGCACGGGCAGCGTCAGTAGCGCCAGACACTGCAATCCCCGTGTCCGCCTGTTTCAGCGCGGGGGCGTCGTTAACCCCGTCACCGGTCATGGCAACCAGATGTCCCCGGTCCTGGAGGGCCTTGACAATGCCGTATTTATGTTCCGGGAATACCTCGGCAAAGCCGTCGGCATCTTCTATCTTTTGGGCTGCCTCAGGGCTCAGATGAGCCGGGTCCACGTCGCTTCTAAAGAGTTCCGTAGCCGCCTGGATGCGCGTGCCCATACCTAACTGACCAGAGATTTCCGATGCAATGGCAACATTATCGCCTGTGACCATGTGGACCTTGAGCCCATGTTTTTTGCACTCGGTGATAGTCTCAGCGGAGTCGTCCCTGGGAGGATCAAACAGAGGTAAAATACCCGAATAGTGCCATTTATCCTCTGTCCTGGACTCTGCCACACTTAGCGTGCGATAACCCTTGGCCGCCATTTCATTGACGACCTTTTCGGCCCTGTTCCGGGTCTCATCGTCCACGTCACACAGGCCTAAGATCACCTGCGGCGCTCCTTTGGTATATTTGGCGATCCGGCCGTCAGGGCCTGTAGC
>JAOZQV010000220.1 GCA_029932035.1 Deltaproteobacteria bacterium
TGAAATCAGATTTTTCTTGCTCTGCCAGAACTTGTTGCAATCAGATAGAGGCAGCTCTTCAAGATTTATTTCAAGAGAAATCCGTCCTACAAAATCGGTATCCTTTAAGATATTTTTATCAATCCATGATGAAGCAGACCCGCACAATACCAAAATTAGATGGTCATTTTTTTTAAACCTTGTGTCCCATGCAATTTTAAGCTTTCCTGGAAAATCTGAATCCTTGCTTGCCATCCATGAAATTTCATCGAGAAGAATTAAGATTTTTCCTGTTCGTGTATGGCTTGAAAGATGTGAAAACGCATCATTCCAATTCTCCAGCAACACCGCTGGAATATCAAAAATGGTTTTCATCTGTTCACTGAAATTTTTACGCTGATCTGTATCTCTGATAGAATCTCTTGGTGCAAGGCCCTGAATTTCACAAAAAAAATCAAATTTCTTACTGAATTCCTGGATCAGGGTGCTTTTCCCTATCCGCCTCCGCCCACTTACAACCACCAGACTTGCTGTTTTTTTTCCCAAGAGCCCATTGAGTTTTTTTAGTTCATTTTTTCGTCCATAAAACATGATTTCCCTCTACAAAATGATTTTTGAAATTTCATAGAGTAATATATGCCACATTATTTGCCTCTACACAACACTTTTTATCGTTTTATAGAGGTTTTTGAATCACATTAAACACCTCTATAAATCGCCTTTGATGCCAGGCCAGGCACAAATCCCTATGTAAAGGCAGCCATGATGAAATAGGCTTATCCTCCGACATGTTGCCTAAAGAGGTACCCGGGCAGTATTACTCGAAAAATAAAAGGGTCAGGGGTCGGTGGTCGGGAACTCGGAGTCTTCGCTTGCCTGGGAGGTTGAAATGAAAGGCTCAGGTCAGGGAGAAGTTGGCCAGCCAGTTGTGTGCTGATCGTATTTCTGTTCCGTCCGGATATGTTTTTTCACGGTTAAGGTCCTTGACAAGCTGTATTTTTTTTATCCCGGGAAAGTACTTGCTAAAAATCGAAAAATTCCGGCTTGGGGTATTGTCAGCCCATTTCACTTCTATCATCAAAAAGGGCGCTTCATCCCTGATGACAAAAAAATCAATCTCTCTATTGTCTTTTGTCTTGAGATAATAGATCTGTGCCTGGTCTCCATAACAATCCTCCATATAACTGCCGCGGGCCGGTTAACAGGACAATCTTTTTCTCTAAATCTTCCAGGATATAATCGGTCAGATATCGTTTCATGGAGATTTTTTAGCCCCTTGTTCCGAATTAGTCAAGACTTTTCCGGAATTCATGCCGATTCCGGATTGGGCACCACTTTTAAGCCCCTCAAATCCAGGCCTATGGCATTTGGGAGAGGCAGAAGTTAGGAAAGACAAACAAACATATTTCTTGCTGTTTGGGATTGCTAATAAATCTCAACCCCTTGAATAATTCCCTCTCCAAAGTCTCTCATGGTCTCAGCGGCAATGGTCAGACCATCTCTCAGGTGATTTCCCTCTACACCAGGGATACCGTAGGCATAGAACAAAACATTCCTGGTTTCCTCTCCCACCCTGGTTTTTTCATCTGCACCCTGGCACAGAATGCAGACAATCTCCTTTCCATCCCTCAAAACAATCTCTCCCTCTTTGGCTCGAAACTCCTGACCGCCCATCCCGCGGCAGACCTCCCCCTCTTGTGCCAAATCCAACACCAAAGCCCCTTCAAAACGGTCAAAATCTGTGACCGCCACTAAGATTCCGGCGCACATCTCTGCCATAAAATGGGCATCCACCATAAGGTTATATCTCGGAAAACCGCTGTTGATGGTTCTCTTGAGGTGTTTGGGCAGCGGGCAATCAAAACCGAATCCCTCAAAAAACTTGTCATATGTCTCAATACGTTCGGTGATCTCCTTGAGCGTCTCGCGCCGTCTCATCTTCCGGAGGAGCTTTCTCTTGTACTGATCAAAACCGGATGGGTTTTCGAAATTGCGGCATCCGGAGATCAACGTAAGACCGAAAGCAACATTGGGATAACGATCTTCGTATCTTGACGACTTTGAAAAATCAACAGGACTGATCATCAAATACTCCTTTCCAGCGTTCGAAGTGCTGATTCAACTTTATCCTCACGCAAAGGCGCAAAGCCGCAAAGGAAAGAAACAATGAATGATATCAAGAATCATCAATCCAAAGCCTCTTCCTTGACATCCACTTTCATCTTAACCTATAATATCCCGCGATTAACAAGTCAATCTTGCGTTGTTTAAGCTAATTATTTTAGGGACGTAGATTTCCGCAGATAAACACGGATAATTAAAATAAAAAACCAGAGATAATCTGGGTTGATCTGCGTTTATCAGCGTCCAAATTATTTTCTTTTAGGCTGTATATGATGGACATAATTATTGAAAAGGGTCTGGCCCAGCTCAGGAACATTCCCTATTTTCCGGTGATCCAATCCAAGTCCAAGTATGAATTGATCGACATTATGCTGACCGTGATCGGTGTTGCCTTTGAGGAAGTTTCCAAAAGGGTCCCTGAACTCAAGGGAGAGATCGCCGGGTGGAATGACGGGAGACGCTGTGCCATGGGTGTGCTTCCAAAGGGGCCTTATATCAGCTTAGAGAAAAGCGGGGACAGAATCCTTTATCTCGGAAAGGGTCTGGTTTCCCCGGACGTCATATTCCTTTTTAAGAACCTTGACTCAGCAGTCCTGGTCCTCACCGCCCAGATGAGCTCCCACCAGGCAATGGCAGAGTGCAGGATACTGTTAGACGGGCAGGTGTCCTATGGTATGGAAATGAACAGGGCATTAGCTATTGTCGAAACCTACCTGTTCCCACAATTCATACTGAATAAGATATTTAAGAGAGCGCCTCAATTGAGTCTGTACCAGTTAATCACAAAGGGCACAGTTTACGCGTCCCTCGTACCTGCATTCCTCAAGAATGGTTTGAAGTTCGCCATCAAAGCCGCGTCAAAGCGTTGATGCATTAGCTGGAGGCGTAAGGCTCCCCGCAAAAAGCACGGGATCTTCGACAAGGCGCCAGGAGTTCAACCATCTACGACTAACGAGCAACCAAAATCAAGTATCCAGAAACCAGAATCCAGAACCATCAAACCAAACCGGGGAGAATACGAATGCTACCCAACTATTACCAGTTCTACTGTCCTGTTAAGATTTTGTCAGGCCAGTTGGCCGTGAGTAACATACCCTTTGAAATGAATCTTCTCGGATGCAAAAGGGCCATGATTATTACAGATAAGGGTGTGGCGGGCGCAGGACTCATTGAGATCGTCAAGTCTGCGTTTGCAGATTCTGACTCTGAGATCGGCTCTATTTTTGATGATGTCCCGAGGGATTCCAGTAACAAAGCCGCCAACAAAATAGCTAAAATATTCAAGAAGGAGAAGTGTGACTGTTTCATCGCCGTGGGGGGCGGCAGCGCCTTAGATTCGGCAAAAGGGGCAAATATTGTCATTTCGGAACGTTCCAATGACATCCTCAAATTTCAAGGCGCTGACAGGATCACCAAAGACCTGAAACCCTTGATCGCTGTTCCCACAACCGCCGGCACCGGGAGTGAAGTAACAAAGGTGGCGGTTATCTACAATGAAAAAACAGAAACAAAGATGTCCTTTGTATCGGACAAACTATATCCGGACGTTGCCGTAATAGACCCGAAGATGACCATGACCATGCCGCCAATGATAACTGCGGCAACCGGCATGGATGCCCTCACCCACGCCGTTGAGGCTTATACATGTCTACAGAAAAACCCGATTGATGATGTTTATGCAAAAACGGCCATTGATCTAATTCGGCGCTACTTAGTGAGGGCTACGGAAAACGGCAAGGATGAAGAGGCCCGCATGGGGATGGCCAATGCCGCGCTTTTTGCGGGGATTGCCTTTTCAAATTCAATGGTGGGGATGGTTCACGCACTCGCCCATGCATTGGGGGGGGTATGTCACGTTCCCCACGGCGTTGCAAACGCCATCCTTCTTCCCTGGTGTCTCGAGTACAATATTGACAAAGTCCCGGAGCAGATTGCTGAACTCTGCGGGGTTCTCGGTGGGGACTTGGGATATCTTGAGCCCGGGGACCAGGCCGAGGAGACGATCTCCCTTGTGAGAAGCCTGTTAAAGAGGCTCAACCAGGTTTCAAACCTCCCCATAAGACTTAAAAATGCGAAGGTGACAAAGGATATGCTCCATGAGGTGGCAAAAGCAGCCATTAATGACGGCGCCCTTGTCTACAATCCCAAGGATGTCACCTATAAAGATGCGTTGGAGGTTTACAGAAAGGCGTTTTAGTCCTCACCCTCTTCAGCCACAAAATGGAGGGCCATTTCAAAGGCGGACCGGGTAAATTCCAGGACTCGCTGGAACCCCTCATCCGATAGCTTTCTCGCCTCGTCATGGCTGCGATAAATATTGATAAATTGCCGCTCACGCTCAAATTGCAGTGGGAATTTTTCCAACCCCCAATCTTCTAAAACTCCCCATACTCCCGGATTGTATGTCCGGATAAACTTGATAATAAAGGGGATGGGATCATGACGGGCAAGCAATGCAGCCAACCGCAAAATCAATTCAAATGAAAGGGTCGCGGTCCCGTTTTCCACTGCGGCCAGGAACGATTCATCGGAAAGGTTGACCGCTTTACTGACGTCCCTTCGTGTTAATCCGGCCACTTCACGCAGGTCCCTCAAAGAGGCCCCGGCTTCCTGCATCATTTTCAGACGCTCTGGGGAAGAGAACAGGGCATCTCCGACCTTCTCAGATGCCCAGGCACTTTTGGAGATGAATTTCGCGGCTGCGGCTGTAACACCGAACACCATCTTGAGGATGGATCGTTCTTCCCTGGGGTAGGTTTCTAAAATTTCGTCGGGAATTTCCAGGGGATCGGCTTCGACCCTGGATTCACTTGGATCTGATCCCGTCTTTTTTTTCTTAGCCTTGGTGTTAGTCATGAGGTGTACCCTAAACTGTAGCCAGAGCCTTTTCCTTGCGGGGAATATAATTATCCGGACTCGTTAATGGAAAATCAGCGAATTCCGGGAGGCCTTTTGCGAATTTTGGATTTGCCTTAATTCCATAAGCGCCCAGAATTTTTCTGAGATTTTTATAATTGTCGTAGATGGAGGCGCTGACTGACTGAAATCCTCTTTTCGCCGCGTCTCTCCGTCCCCAGAATGCCAGAGGATTCATATCAAAAAAATCAGCGTCATATTCCGTGGGTTCAATAAGAATAATATCTCCTTTAAAATCCGGATTTTTGATATACGTATTGATGCCATGCATCAGCCTGGTATGAAGCATGGTACGCATTGACTGATTGAAGACAGCGTACATACCATCCTCGGCAATTTGCAGTCGGTTTTCACCTATCTCGCATTTATCACAGAACGTTTCGTAGTTAAAGGGACGAAACGGATTATAACATATAATAAGATCGGCCCCTTTTTCAACGGCGAGGTCCATACTGGTGGTTTTTATCACGGCACCATCCACATAATCCACACCGTCGATCTTTACGGGCTTATAAAAAACCGGTATTGCAATGGATGCCTGCATTGCCTTTGAGATCGGCGCCCTATTATTCTCATCGTGCCCGAAAACCTCCCTCTCGGCATTATTGAGGTTCATGGCAAAGATATATAGTTCTCTGCCCGTTTTTTTGTAAAGCGCTTTGAAGTTATTATAAAGACCGTTCTTTTCCAGATTCCTCCGGATGGCCCGCTCGAATCTGTCCGTTGAGAAAATGCCGTTTGGTATAAATCCCCACGGCAATGAGGGGTTGCGGATATTTAAACGGCTCTTCTGAAGACAATATCTGAAAAGCTCTTGCGCACTTTCATAGGAAGGGTCCGTAAATACCTTGAAGAACATTTTGCGGAATTCGTTTCTGAAAATATTGTTGGACATGAGGAAATTAAAGCCAAATTTTGGCAACCAACCAAGGGTATCTCCAACCGTTTGAATAGGATTCTTGAGAAAATCGATGTAATTCAGAGAATATATCTTTGAAAGTGGGATAGGTTCGATCCGTCCCCGCTCGCCTTCAAAGCTTTTTGCCAACTCTTCTGTTGAGACCCCGTTTGCAAGAAAGGCGGCAAGCAGAGCCCCAGCGCTGACACCAACATAGATGTCAAACTCCCTGACATTCCGGTTCAGCATAAAATTACTAAGGGCCTGAAGACCGCCCAATTTGAAGGCGCCTCCGGATATTCCGCCTCCGGACAGCACCAGGGCGGTCTTGGGGTTAGGTTTGGGATGTTTAAGATCGCTTTTTTGGACAATGGTAATTCCCATTGAACTACTCCTCGCGGTCACTATTTAGGTTGATGAACATTACAATACTTGGAACCTGCAACAGGTCTTTTCTTGCACTGGTTGCCACTCTTAGTTTTAGCCTTACACTGTTTTGAAGTCGAAACTT
>JAOZQV010000221.1:0-1347 GCA_029932035.1 Deltaproteobacteria bacterium
ACTGTGCTAAGCATCATCAAGAGAAGCAGGAACGGGCTTAACACTGCCGCGCTGGGAAAGAAGACAGGCTTTGATGCGGTTAAAGTACGAAATATCATTTTTAGACTTAAGAGACAGGGGAAAATCCAGTCTAAGAGCAGGGGCATTTATGTGGCAATCTGATATTCCTATTTTGCAATACACAGAAGGACTGGTTTGTTTGGAAAGGAGATTCGCATGCTAAAAAAGATAAAAAAACTATTGGCTGTTTTTTTTGTTTCAGCCTTGGTCTTTTTCCATTTTGCCTCTATTGCCCCGGCAAAAGAGTATCTTAACGATTTGGACGAGAAAGGGGGATACATGGTAGGAGATCTCACGGTAATGAGACCGTTAGGGATTGTTGCAACTGCTGTGGGCGCTATTGTATACGTTATCTCCCTCCCCTTTTCATTGGCTGGCGGAAATGAGGAGGAAGCGCGTCAGAAGCTTGTAATAGAACCGGCGAAATATACCTTCACGAGACCGCTGGGGGATCTCTGAATATTGACTATTGAATATTGAAAATTGAATATTTGTGTCTCGCCGTCGGCGGGATTCGCTCCCTCATTTTTTTGATAGGTCTTTTAAAATTTAACGAATTCCTTATTCAACAGCCCTGAGACGCCGGCCTAATGTCTGCAGGAGTTCAATGGCAATGGCGGGGTATTTTTTGATCTCTTCTCGTATATTCCACTGATATAACGAAAGTACTTCTGTCTCCTCTCTGGCGACAACGCTTGCAGTGCGAACATGATCATCGATGAGCGCCATCTCGCCAAAATAGTTGTCAGACCTTAGGATTCTCAAGGGTTTTTCATCTCCGGCCCCCAAACCCTTTATCACCTCCACCTCACCGGAAATGATAATAAACAGACGGCCATCACGAGCCCCTTCTCTGACTATGATCTCTCCCTTTTTGTAAGAATGATGTTTCGCTAATTTTGCTATACGTCGCAAGTCCTTCTTCTTCATTAAAGAAAAAAGTGCAACTCTCGACAAGATCTCCGCATCGTCCATGTTATGACTCCCTCCGGTTACTATAAAAGATACTCGGGGTTTACATTTTGCAAGGCGTGGAAGATATTTCCCTTTATCTTCCGGTTTGACCTGTAAAAGCCCTTGAGCATATTCTTGATTTCCTCTCTTTTGGAAGAACCTGCACTTGGGCATCCTAATTCGATCTCGTTCCAGCCCATAGATCTAACATAACGCTGTATGAGATCTTGATCTATCAGATAGAGAGGCCTGATGAGAGTCAATTGCCCTTTAAAAAGCTCCTGCACAGGGAGCATAGTGCTTATAGACGCCCCGTAAAGAACGTTAAGGAAA
>JAOZQV010000221.1:1447-6414 GCA_029932035.1 Deltaproteobacteria bacterium
AAAGAAAACTTACAGACTATTAGCAACCCGAAAAATGCCATCCTTTATCAGCGCAGCCCCGAAATTGATGCGCAGCCCCAGCCTATTGTAAGCCAAGCTCAAATACGTCAGTAATTACTTCTTGTGCACGGGAGCTATTTTTTCCATTGATTTGAGCTCGACAATCACTTTCAGTCATAGTTTTTTCTTTGCGCCTTTGCGCCTTTGCGTGAGTAAAACAAAGATTCATTTACAAGCATCATTTTTCTCACCTTGCCGAGAGTAGTTCTGGGAAACTCCTCACAGAATACCACATCTCTCGGCCATTTATAGCGTGCCAGGCAGCCTTCACAATAGGCTAACAGTTTACTTGGGGAGATTTCCCTCCCATTTTTAGGAATGACAAACGCCCTTCCAACCTCGCCCCATTTCTCGTCCGGAACACCGACCACGGCAACATCTTCCACATTGGGATGCTCCCTCAGTATACGTTCAACCTCCGCCGGGTAAACATTCTCTCCACCGGATATATACATATCTCTCGCCCTGTCAACGAGATAAAAAAAGCCTTCCTCATCCACGCGGGCCAAGTCGCCGGTATGGAGCCACCCGTTTCTAATTGTTTCTTCCGTTTTCACCGGATTTTGCCAGTATTCCTTCATCATGATTGATCCCCTGACAATAATTTCTCCTATTTCCTCCGCTTTTACAGACCTGCCCTCCCTGTCCACAAGATTAACTTCGGCATGAAAAACCGGCCTGCCAACAGTCCCCGGCTTTCTGATGGAATCCTCTTCAGAGGCCCAAAAAAGGATGGATGTTTCTGTCTGGCCCATAATCTGGCGGACACGAAACCCGGCCTTTTTACACATGACCAGCAGTTCAGGACTTACCTTCTCTCCCCCTATTGCGGAGACCTTCAACGATGATATATCCCTTCTCTCTTCCGGCTTTACCTGTACAAGAGAACGGTAAACAGTGGGTACGCCCAGGAACTTTGTGACCTTAAATCGCTCGATATCCTCATATGTTTTAGCAGGATCAAACTTCGGATGGATTATCATTGTCCCCCCTTTATAGATAACCGGGGTGGCCTGTATGAAAAGGCCTCCGGAATGGAAAAGGGGCAGGGTTATCAGCATGATGTCGTCAAAATGGAGCTTAAAAAAAATGTCCGCGTTGAGACAGTTGAAAAGTGTTTTTCGATGGGAGAGTACAGCTCCCTTTGGTAGTCCCGTTGTCCCGGAGGTATACATTATAACATGGGGTTCTTCCGGGTCTGCCGGGCCTAAGGATTTTGTGAGGAAGGGTTCCTGGCCATTAAACAACCTTGTTTCGGCAGTGTAGTCCATAATTTCACTCTTCACTTGATAACCGCCGGCACAGGCCAAGAGCATGTGGGGCCTCCCACCGATAAAATTGAGCGCCCTTACTGTTTCAATATATTCCTTGCCAAACACAAAAAGCCTTGGCTGGGAATGTTTAAGAATATATTCGAGTTCCTGTCCAGTTAGCCGGAAATTGAGAGGAACGAAAATCGCCCCTAACCGGGCACATGCTAAGTAAAGCCCGATAAATTCCGGGCAGTTTTTCATCATTGCGGCAACCCGGTCGCCCTTCTCAATGCCAAGGGACTGGAGCCAGCAACTTGCCCTGTTGGCCCGCTGATGAAGCTCTGAATATGATATTTTAGATCCTTCGAATAGGATCGCTGTCTTGTTCGGGTGCAATTCACTCCAGCGCTGTACCCACCATGCTATATTCATCGACTTAATCATCTTATCTTTGCCAATCTTTAGGGCTTTTTGAGATTCTGGGTGATCTGATAAAGGACCTTCGTGCAGGGGATAATCTCATTATCTTTTGTCTATTTGTCAACAGAAATCATCAGCAGTTCCAAACTTCGCTCCAGTTCACTATAGGTTTTTTCTCAAAAAAACAGACTGTCTATCGGAATTTCCAGCTTGAAAAATTAGCATATGGGAGATAATCTATAAAATTCACAGGACTGATAAGGAGAAAATCATGACGGAACAGAAGGACCTCCGCCTGACTCAAACGGTCAAAGGCTCGGGGTGAGCCTCCAAACTACCTCCAGGGGACCTGGACAAGGCGCTTTGCGGGCTTAAATTCCCGACAGATTCCAATGTAATTGTGGGTCTCGACCGGGCGGACGACGCAGGCGTCTATAGAGTGACCGATGATATTGCCATCATTCAGACAGTCGATTTCTTTACCCCGATTGTGGATGACCCTTACTGGTTCGGACAGATTGCAGCTGCCAATGCCCTCAGCGATGTCTATGCCATGGGCGGTGTTCCCAAAACAGCCATGAATCTTGTGGCCTTCCCTCTCAAGGAAATGGAAATAGCAGTTCTCCGCCAGATCATACAGGGTGGACTGGATAAGTTAAGGGAGGCCGGTGTGGCCCTGATCGGGGGGCACAGCGTGGAAGACAGCGAGCTGAAATATGGCTTATCAGTCACCGGATTCATTCATCCTGACCGGGTCCTAACCAAAGGGGGTCTCCAGGATGGCGATCGGCTCATCCTCACCAAACCCTTGGGGACCGGGATCATCAATACTGCCATCAAGGGAGGGCTTGCCTCAGAGGAAATAATTGACACGGTCACACGTCTCATGGCAACCCTTAACCGGGAGGCTGCTGATGTTATGAGTCTGTACCAGGTCCATGCCTGCACCGATATCACCGGTTTCGGACTGATAGGACATTTAGCGGAGATGATCGTGGATGCCGGCATCGGAATCAGGCTCAAGAGTGAAAGGATACCGATCATCCCTGAGGCCCTCGCATATGCCAGGATCGGGCTTGTGCCGGCAGGCGCTTATAATAACAGGGAGTTCCGCGAATCTATAACGGAATTCGGCCCTTCAGTGGATCGTTTAACTCAGGATGTCCTTTTTGATCCCCAGACCTCAGGGGGCCTGCTCATCTGCGTTGATGGGGAAAAATCCGACGAGTTGGTGCACGATTTAAAACAGAAAGGGGTCGAAAAAGCGGCTGTTATCGGAGAGGTCATTTCAGGGATAGGGGAAAAAATTCTGGTAGATTAGATTAGAAATATCGTCAAACAAGAAATCCTAACAGATCCTTGGCAATTGCTCTCCCGTGAGCATAGAGAGTATCCGAGTTCCACCGACCGTGGTCTTGAGAAGGACCCGTCCGGGACTTTGATCCGTAACCTCGCCGATTATCTTCGAATTTTTTCCGTATTTGTCTCTTTTCATTGCGTTGAGTACCGAATCGGCGTCCCGGGGCGCAACGGCAATCAGGCATTTGCCCTCATTAGCCAAATAGAGTGGGTCAAGCCCCAGGATCTCTGAGGCAGCCACTACAGGCTTCGCAACCGGGAGAGAGTCTTCAAAGAGTTGGATGCCGACGCCGGATTGACCTGCAATCTCGCTAAGAGCTGTTGCAACCCCGCCACGAGTGGGATCTCTCAAGACATGAATTCGAGAACTGACCTCTAAGATAGATGAAACCAAAGAATTGAGAGGCGCGCTGTCGCTTATTAGACCGGTCTTGAAGTCAAGGCCCTCACGACTGGTAAGTATGGCAATTCCGTGGTCTCCTATGTCGCCATTTATAAGGATCAGATCTCCGGGCCGGGCATTGTGGCTGCTCACATCAACACCTTGCGGTATAGATCCGATACCCGAGGTGTTTATGAAGATCTTATCCAGATTCCCCTTTGGCACCACCTTGGTATCTCCCGCGACCACCTTTACGCCGGCCTCTTGGGAGGCATGAGCAACCGAATCAACGATCCTGATAAGGTCTTCCATTGGGAGACCCTCCTCAAGGAGAAGACCAAGGGTCAGATAAAGCGGGACCGCTCCCTGCATGGATAAATCGTTTACAGTGCCATGAACTGCAAGGCTTCCGATGTCGCCGCCAGGGAAAAAGATGGGGTCCACCACGTAAGAATCTGTGGTCATTGCAAACCTGCCCCCTGACAGGCCTACCACTGCACTGTCATCCAACTGCTGCAGGAATTCGTTATCGAGACGAGTGATTAAGATGTCATGGACCAGCTCGTGGGAGGCCTCCCCCCCGCTCCCGTGATCAAGCGTGACATGGTTTGTTATCATTTTCACAACCTCTGCGGCTCAACAATTACCTTGATGCAGTCGTGTTCAGTGGGGGCGCAGACCGCCTTGAATCCGAGGTGAGCCTCGGACATGCCCAATCTGTGGGTCACTGTTTCCAAGATATGAACTCCCCCCTCCCTTATAAGTTTGAGGGCTGTCCGGCAGTCAAAGGGTGCGCCTGCGTAAGTGCTGGCGAGGGTTACCTCGGTTCTCCAGAACAGGTCATTTATGGCTGCGGGAAGCGTTGCGCCCTCAGCAGCGCCTGCAAAGAAAAGGACAGTCCCCCCTTTTTCAACTGCATTGAGGGCTAAAGGAATAAATCCATCAAAACATATGATTACCAAGTCGGCCAGACGACCATCATTGGCCTGGCGAAGGAGGCCAAGGATTTTATCATCCGCGTGGAGGGCAAGATCGGCCCCCATTTCCTCCGCCTTTTTGAGTCTGAAGAGAATGGTATCTGCCGCCACCACCAGCCCCGCTCCAAGGGCACGGGCAAGACCCACATGTAGCAACCCGGATATTCCGCTCCCCAATACAAGCACTGTCTGCCCCGGCCTTAGCCGAGCGTTTCTCTGACCTCTTAGAACACAGGCTAATGGTTCCATGAAGGAGGCCTCCTCATGGGTGACCCCTTCAGGGATATGAAAAACACCGCGATCTACGTTGATGGCGGGAACTCTTATATATTCCGCAAATCCCCCAGGCTCGAAATGGGTCCCCTTGAGCAGGGTTTCACAGACTGTATGGTGCCCGCTCAGACAATAATGGCATGTGTTACAGGGGACATGGTGTGTTGCGGCCACCCGGTCTCCAGCCTTGAATTTTTCTACCCCATCCCCTACTTCGACTACTTCTCCTGCCACCTCATGACC
>JAOZQV010000222.1:0-3638 GCA_029932035.1 Deltaproteobacteria bacterium
AGGCTCAAATTTCAATCCTCGAAATATCTAATATATTCCTGTGGTTGAAATTTTCGCCTTCCTTGATCTTGACTAAAATTGAACATTTTTCAAAGGTCTCATTTTATCACTTTCTGGATGAGGAGGTCCTATGAAACAAATAATGATTTTATTTTCTATGGTTTTCATCTTCACTGTTTTCATATGCTCAGGTTGCAAGAGTCCGGGTTTACCCACCGGCAAAGGGTATACAAATTTGTGCCAGAATTACGTGGGGCATGACGGCAGCAAACTCGTTGATTCCTGGGGACAGCCTGGCAGGACTTTTGATGCCGCTGACCACAAGAAGGTATACGTCTATGTTGAGACGAGAGACGAATATACCCTAAACCCTCTGGCCCACTCCGCTCTCATTGAATATCCCCCCCGTATTGACCCCCGCAAAGGGCGCGCCGGCGAAACAGAGGGAAATGTTACAGGACAATCAGTTTCTTCAATGGACTACTGCATCACCTATTTTGAGGTGGGGAAAGATAACAAGGTCCTTAGAGCGTATTGGAAAGGTGACTGCAAATCATTGGAAAAGAAGGAACAGTAGAAGGGTTGCAGGGGATTAAATGAGCACGCAATTCCCACGTGAGGCGCAAACGACTCCTGGATGGCATCAGGAGTCTGATGCGCCTCGGATAATCATTGTTATACCCGTTTATAACCATGCCGGCACCCTGAGGGATGTGGTGACAAGGTGCATCAAGGTGCACGACAGGGTTATGGTGGTTGACGATGGAAGCAGTGACGGGGGCGCTGATACCCTTGAGGGTCTTGATGTAGACATTATTCGTCATTCCAAGAACTTAGGGAAGGGAGTGGCCATCTTGTCAGCGGCAAAAAAGGCCCTAAGGTCGGGAATGACTCATATGGTGACAGTGGATGCAGACGGCCAGCACGACCCTGATGATCTCCGCCGTTTTATTCCTGATTTAGAGGCGCATCCTGATGCAATAATAGTAGGCAAGCGGGATTTTCATGGGGCGTATGTTCCTGAATCATCACGCGTTGGCCGTGCCATTTCAAACTTCTGGCTGCTGGCAGAGACCGGTAGATCATTGGGGGATGCTCAGAGCGGCTTTAGAGTCTATCCGATTGCCCTGTTTAAGCACCTGAATCTGCGCGAACGGCGTTACTCCTTTGAGATCGAAGTATTGGTCAAGGCGGCCTGGGCCGGGATAGAACTGCGTGAGGTAGATATTTCAATACATTACCCCTCACCCGCGGAACGTGTCTCGCATTTCCATCTCTTATGGGACAATCTCAGGCTCAGTCTGCTAAATACAAGACTTATAATGAGAGCTGTGATTCCCCTGCCCCACAGGAAGATTGGGGATATAAGAGGTGGAAAGGGAAAATTTTGAGATGAAACGGTTTTTCAAGTTCATAATCTGGTCCCTGTCAACAGTGCTATTCTTAGGGCTCTGTGCCGGAGCCTATTTCTGGTATCTCTGGTCCAGCAACCTCCCGTACATTGGATCGGTGAAAGAATACCGGCCCCCTATCATTACAGAAATCTTCAGTGATGACGGTGAAGTAATAGGGAGACTCTGGGAGGAGAAGAGGACAATCCTTCCCTTAGACCAGATGCCTGAACACCTGATCCAGGCCTTTGTGGCAGCGGAAGACTCCAGGTTCTTTGAGCACGAAGGGGTGGATATCAAGAGTATTTTCAGGGCCTTCATCAAGAATATGAGCACGGGAAAGATTAAGCAGGGGGGGAGTACCATTACCCAGCAGGTAACCAAGTCCATGGTCCTTAAAAACGTTGAGAGGACCTACCGGAGGAAGGTCAGGGAAGCCATTTTATCCCTCCAGCTTGAAAAGGAGTTTTCCAAGGAGCATATCCTGTTTCTTTACCTTAACCAGATCTATTTAGGGCAGGGCGCCTACGGTGTGGAGGCCGCAGCCAAGACCTATTTCAACAAGCCGGCCAGAGAGCTGAATCTTGCTGAATCCGCCCTGTTGGCCGGCCTGCCTCAGGCGCCGGCGAGATATTCTCCGGTCTCTCATTTTGAACGCGCTAAAGCGAGACAGACGTATGTGTTAGAAAGGATGCGCGAGGAAGGCCTCATCAACGAAAAAGAACTCAACACTGCTTTAAGTTCAACACTCGATATAGGTATTAAAGGAGAAAACACCTTTGAACGTGCCCCTTATTTCACAGAGCATGTACGGCGATATCTCCTGAAGAAATATGGAAAAGACCTCCTTTACCGAGAGGGGCTAAAGGTTTATACCACCTTAAACCTGAAGATGCAGGGCCTGGCGAGAAAGGCTTTGGATAAAGGCCTGTACGAGTTAGATAAAAGGGAAGGATACAGAGGCCCGATCAAACATCTTACGGCTGATAACATTCCCGATTTCAAGATAATGGCCGCGGAGAAATTTGAAGCAAACCCGCTGGAGACTGGCTCTATAGTCCAGGGCCTTGTGATCAAAGTGAATGACAAAAAAAAGGAGGTTACGATTCAGATCGGGGATGAGACAGCGCTCCTCCCGCTGAAAAAGATGAGGTGGGCCAGGGAGCCGAACAAAAAAATCGCATATTACGCCGCTAAGATAAGAAAGCCCTCTAAGGCGTTGAGATCGGGGGACGTTGTCCTTGTTCGAATTTTAAAGAAATATGACGAGCCTCAGCCGGCCCTTGGGGGCAAGAAACAAGGGAAGGAAAAAGCAAAGGAGAAAAAGTTCATTTGGGAGGTCGCGCTGGAGCAGTTGCCTGAAGTGCAAGGGGCGCTCTTTTGTATGGAGCCCGAAACAGGAGAGGTCAAGGCAATGGTCGGGGGCCGGGATTTCAGGGTCAGCCAATTTAACCGGGCGATCCAGTCCCGGCGTCAACCAGGGTCTGCTTTCAAGCCTCTGATCTATTCTGCCGCTCTTGACAAGGGCATGAGCGCAGCAAGCATAATAATCGATGCCCCATACGTGTCAAGGCGAAACCGGGAAGGAGAGGCGTGGAAGCCCAAAAACTACAAAGAAAAATTTTACGGGCCTACATTACTCAGGACAGGCCTTGCCAAGTCCAGAAACGTTATTACCGTCAAGATACTAAAAAAAATTGGGGTCCATTACGTCATTGACTATGCAAAGAGTATGGGTATCGAATCCCCTATGTCTCCCGATCTCTCTCTCGCACTTGGTTCCTCCGGACTTTCTCTGATGGAACTTACCAAGGCCTATGCGGTATTCGCTAATGGGGGAATGCTGATTAAGCCAATCTATGTTAAACGGGTTTTGGATCGGAATGGTCAGGTCATAGAGGAGAATCAGCCTGAAACAGTTCAAGTTATTTCAAAGGAGACCGCTTTTCTGATGACCGATCTTTTGGGGGCGGTTATTTCTGAAGGAACCGGATGGAGAATCAGGGCAATGAAGCGGCCTGCCGCCGGCAAGACCGGGACCACCAATGACCTTAAAGATGCCTGGTTTATGGGCTATACCCCCGGCCTGGTAACCGGAGTATGGGTGGGCTATGATGATGCGAAAGAGATGGGGAAAGGTGAAACCGGCTCAAGGGCGGCCAGCCCCATATGGCTTGGGTTGATGTCAGAAATCTTGAAAGGAAAACCGGTGAACTGGATCGCTGTGAGAAAAAACTCTCAAATGCC
>JAOZQV010000222.1:3648-6390 GCA_029932035.1 Deltaproteobacteria bacterium
AGGGCGGCCAGCCCCATTTGGCTCGGGTTTATGTCGGAAACGGTGAAAGAAAAACCGGTGAAAGACTTTAAGGTCCCTGAGGGTATTGTCTTTGCAAAGATCGATGCCAAGACCGGTCTCTTAGCCGGACGGCATTCCAAAAAGGCCGTATTCCAGTCATTCAAAGAGGGAACCGAACCAAAAAAGTATTCTCCCAAACCTACATCCGCTAAACTGAGTTCCTTTTCACAGTTTGACATGGACTCTGAGTAGATGGATCTTGATACTTTGGATAACCCACAATGAAAGATTTAACTCTCGAAACCTTGGTTTCTGACAAAAAGAATTTAGAACGTATCCTCGACAACCTTTCAGAGGGGATTTTTGCCCATGACCTGGAGAGACGTATCCTGTTTTTCAACCGGGCTGCCGAAAAGATAACCGGTTATCGCAGGGAGGATGTCATTGGAAAGGATTGTCATAAGGCCTTTAGGGGACCTTTTTGCGGGGGCAAGTGCTCCTTTCAGGATGGTCCACCTGATTTCATTGAACATACGCATTATCCCCTCAATATGCTGACCTCGGAAGACGAATCACGGCAAGTTGAGATGAGCCTAACCGGGATGAGGGACAGTGAAGGTAATTTTGTCGGCGTGCTTATTTCTTTTAAAGATGTAACAGAGCTGATCGGGCTTAGATTGCAATTAGGAGAGTTAGAGAGTTTCGCCGGGATCGTGGGGCGGGACCCAAAGGTACTCCGGATTTATAAGGAGATCCAGCACCTGGCGCCCAATGACTATCCGGTGTGCATTACCGGTGAGACCGGGACGGGCAAAGAGTTAGTGGCAACTGCCATCCACAATGAAAGCCGGCGGTCCGGCGAACCATTCGTGCCGATCAATTGCGGCGCGTTGCCTGAGGGATTGCTGGAAAGTGAGCTCTTCGGGCACGAAAAAGGGGCTTTTACGGGAGCGGTGCGGGATAAAAAAGGCCGGTTTGAATTAGCTGATCGCGGCACCCTCTTTTTGGATGAAGTGGCAGATCTACCAAAGATGGTTCAGGTAAAACTCCTCAGGGTCCTCCAGGAGGGGACCTTTGAGCGGGTGGGGGGTGAAAAAACCATCTCGGTGGATGTGCGCATCATAAGCGCTGCCAATCGCGACCTAAGGCACGAGATGGAAAAAGGCGCCTTCCGCGATGACCTGTACTATCGGATCAATGTGGTTCCGATCCACCTGCCCCCCCTAAGGGAACGCAAGGCCGACATCCCTCTATTAGTGCAACATTTCCTTGATAAGGCAGTGGAAGAGGGCCAGGAAAGCCCCGGTTTTTCCAGGGAGGCCCTGAACCTGATGGCGGGTTACTCCTGGCCGGGGAATGTTCGCGAGCTTCAAAGCTCCGTTCGGTTCGCACTTGTAAAGTGCAGAGGCCAGATTATAGGGCCAAAACACCTTCCGCTGGAACTCAGCAAATGGAAAGTGAAAAGGCCTCCCCGCGGCCCGGCAAGGAAACTGGACCCGGAGAGTGTCAGAGACGCCCTCACCCGGAGTGGAGGGAACAAGGCCAAGGCATCCAGACTCCTTGGCGTAGGCAGGGCTACTCTTTACCGGTTCCTGGCAGATCTACCAGATGTCCCATGAGACATTTTCTGTTTTCCTTCGTCACTCGTCACTCCTTGATCCCGCTGTAAGCGGGATTACTATTATACAGGCAACTCAAATAGCCAATTTTGTAGAAAGAACTTTCAGGACACGACACCATGGCCCTATCAGTCGTTGACCTTTACAGGGATATCCTTCCCAAAACAAACTGCAAAGATTTAGAGGTAAACCCCATGAACTTGCAAAGGCCGGGGCAAGAATTGGCGGCAGGGATATTGCCGGGGAGACTGAATCTGCCGATGTTGCCCTCCATTTTCAGCCTCTGCCAAAGGTCCCGGTGAGAGTTATTTTCTGGGATGAAACAAAAGAAGATAAAATTGGTGCTGCAATAAAGTTTCTGTTCGATGAAACCGTAACAGAACACCTTGATATAGAATCAATAATGTTCTTAAGTGAAAGGCTGAAACAACTTCTTTGTGAAGAGTTCGGTGAGATATAAGTAAGCGTTCGCAGGCCATTCTACCTGATGCAAACGGAGGACTTCGCAAAATGTACATCTGTCAAATGTGATCAATTGAGGAATTTTATGCTGTAATAACTGGTTTTCCTCCAAATAACGTCAAGTTTTTTGCAACATCGGGGTTAATTAAGAGCGTTAGACATGAAAGGTCATAGGAAAATAGGTACCGGGGAAGTCGGGCGATTTGATCAAAGAAACACCATGTTCAATAGACCGAGGGATCACGAAAGGTCCAGCGCTGAAATACTGGAGATGGGTAGGAAGCATTATGGTATGCGTAATTTCAAGGATGATAAAGGCTATACCATGCTGGACTGGGCCTTTGCCATGGGCTCGTGGTATCTCGAGAGGTGGTGGGGATTCGGGAATATTACGGGAAATGAAGGACTTTATGAATGGTTCCCGGACCAATCGGAAATTGCGCTGAGAGATCGCATACCTCCTGGACAAAAGTGGGAGGTCTCCGACCCGAAGGAGATGACGCGAATCATAAAGAAGGCGGCCATTTACATGGGCGCATCAGCAGTTGGGATCTGCCGCTTGGATCGACGCTGGATTTACTCTCTCTACTATCCCGGGTTAATGGACATAATCCGATAAAGACAGCGTTCCACAAGGAGAGAAAAGGAATGGTGAGGTTTA
>JAOZQV010000223.1 GCA_029932035.1 Deltaproteobacteria bacterium
TGCAGATTTTTGGAATGGCAGAGCAATCAGATTGCCAAAACCTCCTTTGGGCATTGTGTCCTGACTGGGAAACAATCTGTCATATGATTTGAAAGGTATTTCATGTCTTCTGTGCATGGAAAAGGTCAAAATGGCGGCGCCAAACTTTCTGGCTAACGCAGCGGGCAATCGATCTTCAAAGAAAAACCATAGGTGCCCGCCGTTACCGGATTGCGATCGCTCCACTGCCACAGGAATATCAAATTCGGCACAAACTTCTCGCACTGTTATGACATCGTCTTGCCACCCTGCTTCATCAAAATCCATTGCTAAAAAATGGCACGTTTCATCCGGAAGCATTGGATAGATACCGGCAACGATACTCCCTCTCAGATGGTTTTCTATGACATCTTCATCCAACGCGGCGTATAACTGATTGGCGCATTTGGAACAGGACGCCTTTGGTTTGCCGCACAATCCAACCTGCCATTGATTCAGGCAAACGGGTGAATATCCCGATGTTGCCTTCTTTTTGTTCTCCCATTTCTTCGCATATACATCATCACGGCCTTTGAAAAGTGACATGAATAGTTTGATCTTTAAGCTCGAATCCGAGGTGTTGTTTATATCTGAAAACGATGTGCTGCCAGTCGGTTCATCGTCGAGCACATTTTTTTCTGTGGTTGACTCTACAATTCGGTTTTCAGAGGGCTCGCGTTTCGTTATCCTAAGCTGCGCTTTCAATCTACGGTTTTCTTTTATCAAACGGCTGTTCTCGCTTAATAGAAGATTGTATTTTTCAAACAACTCTCTGTAATCCATTTTTTCCTCAAACATCGAATGCCCTATCGATGGACTGAAGAATGAAGCAGTTGGACCTCACAGATACTTAACCGGGGTTCAATAACAAACTCTGTGGCTATATATAGAGACCGCGTACCTGATCCACAAGGCCTGAGATGGAAAATGTGTCACTCTTATAATCGGGATTCAGATTTTCGATCAATCGGACCTCGATGGTGTTTTGATTACAGGTATTGAACAGGAATTTTCCAGGTGCGAATAGGTTGTTGGTATTTTTTATCTGCAATACTTTTATGGGGGCTCCAAACCGCCTGGCTATTTTGAACGCCCCATCGTTAAACTTACCTGTTTTACCGTCCCGGCTCCTGGTCCCCTCTGGAAATATAAAGAGGTTTCCACCTGAAGACAGGTAGTCTCCCATCCTTTCCATATTTTCGATTATCCCTGGCGAGGCCATGCCCTCACTCGATGAAGGAATGTAGCCGGAGGTCTTCATTAGCCAGCAAAAAACAGGCATCTTGAAAAATATGCTTTTAACAATGGTCTTTTGCTTCGGGAAGAGAGAGATCAGGAGTATAGGGTCAAGATAGGACAGGTGATTGCAGACGATGACTGACGAGCGAATGGAGGTCACCCCATCCTGAATGCGGATTTTAAGTCTGGGAGCCAGAACCCGAACAAGGCAAAGAAAACTTCTGTAATAGAGGTTGTGTAGCCTCTGAAAGGCGATTTCACGATTGGAAGAAAAAATGAATGCAGCGAGATATAGTGGCGAAAAAAACAGCACAAAACCGGGGATAAAATATATCCAGATAATCAACGTGATTAGAAGGTCAACAATGCGTTTTAAAAAATGCATCCAGGTCGACATTTTGGGGCTATTCAAATTTCTTGATTAACAAGCTGGTATTGACCCCGCCGAATGCAAAATTTTGAATAGCGGCAATCCTGATATCAGATTCGCGGAGCTTCTTTGTATGTCGAATCATGGAGCATCTTTCGTCAACTTCGTCAAGATTCAAGGTTGGGGCTATGATGCCCTGCTCCATCATGTACAGTGTGATAATAGCCTCTATGACCCCGCAAGATCCCATGGTATGGCCCATATAGCTCTTGAGCCCGGTCACATAGGGTTCATCACCGTAAGCCTTGTAAATGGCCATGGCTTCGGCAACGTCTCCCATCTTTGTAGCAGTGGCATGGGCGCATACAAAATCTACCTCGTCAGGTCCAATTTTAGCGTTTTGGAGTCCAAGTTTGATGGTTTCTGTTATACCATTCATATTGGGCAGGATAAGGTCTCCGCCATTGTTATTACATGAAAAGCCTATCACTTCACCAATTATGCCCGCCCCCCTTTTCTTGGCAAATTCATACTCTTCCAATAACAGCGCCCCTGCCCCTTCTCCCACGACAAGTCCGTCTCTCTTTGTATCGAAAGGCCGGGGGGTAAGATGCGGCGTATCATTAAAGTCAGTTGAGCATGCGAGCAGATTGTCAAATACCGCAACGGTAGTGGTATCGTATTCGTCGGCCCCTCCACAGATCATGGCATCCTGCAAGCCGTACTTGACAGCCTCGTAACCAAACCCTATGGACTGGCTGCTGGTTGTGCAGGCAGTAGAAGAAGAGATTACCCGCCCTGTTATGCCGAACATTTTTGTTATATTGACGGCAGTGGTATGAACCATTGATTTAAGGTAATCTACTGCGCCTATCGAAGAGAATTTGGATTGAGAGTGGCTGAAAAAAGTTTTATATATATCTCTCTGAACAGTGGGGCTCCCGTGGGTTGATCCGAAGGCAACGCCAAGCCTTCCTGAAGATATAAATCCCTTGTCCAGTCCTGAGGATTCGAGGGCCTCTTTTACTACCTGACAAGCATAGTATGCAACCGGGCCCATGGTCTTGCGATATTTACGCTCAAAATTAAATTCGATGGGGCAACTGACCGTTCCAAAAACCTTGGATGCAACGCGGTCAGTCAGGAGCTTATCGTCACGCAATTCCTTTACGCCGGATTTTCCATTAACAAGACTATCAATTACTTCGTCCTTATGGTGGCCAATCGGAGTTATGGCCGCTGACGCCGTAATTACCACCCTTTTTTCCATGATACTCCCGTTTACGAAATCCTCTTTTTGGCAAGCTGTTCAATATAGTCACAGATTTGATTGATTGTTCTAATATCCATAGACGCTTTTTTTTCATCACGGGTAAGCTCTGAGCCTAACAGCGTTTCAATTTCACCCAGGAGCTCTAAGGCATCTATGCTATCAAAATCGTATTTTTCCGTCAGGTTTTCATCTAATCCCGGATTTGTTATCTCAAATTCCTCTTTAAAAACAATCAAAATCTTCGATTGTATCTCTTCTCTTGTCATATTGTTGGTCCCGTGTATCCCCTCCGTTTAGCTATGGCAGAGGGGTGAAGGTTGGTTAAAAGTAAATTGGAGAATTCAGGGATTGAGGGAACAAATCCACAATTCCCAAGTCAAGATTTAATCAAGTCTATAGTTCAAATAACCTTTTTTTATAACATAGTGAATCAGGGAAGCCAATACCAAGTTTTCAAAATATTTTGGTTGAAGTTAAATGTCAAACTGAATCGATAATGCCAGATATGTCGTCATGTTAATCAATCTTCCTTCCGAGAAAAGGCTCAAAATGATACCACTGAAGGGGCTGATTCCGAACAGACTGTTCCAGGATTTCAGCATATTCCTGGGCTGATTTCCTGACCGCCTCCTTCCTTTCGGAACGTGAAGCAGCCTTAACGTAAATCGGCTTGGTTATTGAAAAATGGTAAGTTCTTCTGCTAATACGGTAGGAAAAAAAGATAAAGAGAGGGGTGCCTGAGAGCAGTGCAAAAAGATGGGGTGTTTCAGGAAGATGGACCTCATGCCCAAGAAATCGAACAGGGACGCTCCGCTGGTCTTTATTCCAGATAACATCCCCGGTCATGGAAACGAAATCTCCCCCTTGTAGAAATTTTATCCCTTCAACAATATCAAAAGGAGAGCCCCCAACCCTATCCAGAGCGATGATCCTTATGCCTGCTTGAATGGCCACCTCCTTTTGCATGGCTTCGATCTGCTCCTTGTTTTTAATTCCCATATAAAGAAGGAGCTTAATGTCGGGGAGCTCCTTTTTCAAAAGAAGGGCAGCCACCTCCCAGCTCCCCATATGGGACATAAGGATGACTCCTCCTGTCCCGTTTCTTGCGGCCTCTCTGAGATATTCCAGACCGGTAGATGTGAATGAGATAGCGCCGGAACGTGCAAGCACCATTCTGTCAAGAAACAGATCAGTGAAATTATGGTACTGTTTCCACGTATACCAGAGATGATAGTACCATCCCTTATCCGGGAAGAGGGCTCTATAAAATCTTATGCCGACTCCGACCCTCCGGGGGAAAAGAAAAAAATAGCCAGTGGAAACAATCCAGGCAAAGAGTACGAGAACCCAGTGGCCCAATGCCTTTGACACCAAAATCAGGGCCTTGTAAAATAAACCTTTCATAGAGCTGCTTATTTATCAAGAAGAGTGATAAGATCCGGGATGAATGCTATCGCCCAGGTCCCAGGTCCCATATGAACGCCGGAGGTTAGAGAGAGTGGCTGTAGGATTATCTCAGCAGAAGGATAAAGCTCTTCGATCTTTTTCAGGACTACATCGCTGACCCAGGGTTTGTTATCGGTATATTGCACCAGGATGAAAAATTTAGAATCCTTAGAAACAGCCGTCTCAAGCTTTTCAAGGGCAAATCTAACCTGGTCCTTCCGGTTCCTCAAAACCCCGACCTTCTTTGCGCCTTCGGCGAGCGGGCTTATAACCGGTTTCATATGAAGCAGGTCACCAAAAAACGCGCTTGACTTGGAAAGTCTCCCACCTGCCGCTAAGTATTGAAGCTTGTCTAAGAAAACATATTCCTCGCATAAATCTACTGCCGCTTTTGCAAAATCGATAACCGAGTTGGCATCATCTCTGGCTGCCGCATATCTTGCGGTTGCAATAACCATCGTTCCGAGCCGACCGGAGGCGGCGCCTGTATCAATCACCGTAAATCTGTCATCGGGGTCGTTTTCGCTCTTCCACTTCATTGCAATATCATAATTGCCCGTGTAATAAGACCCCACGCAGAGATAGAGCACCCTTTCATACTGGTTCAAAATACTCTGGTAATATTGATGCCGCTCGAATACCGAGGCCTGAGAGGACGATACCTTTATCCCTCCCCTCATGTATTTGTAAAGCTCTGACGGAAGAAAGAGCGTTTCAGGGAGGGACCTGTCACCGGCAGTGATATAGCTGTCGAGAAGGGTAATCCCCATATTACGTGAATCTTCACGGGTGATGGATCCGGCGGCATCGGTCATTATGTGAATACACCGATGCTTGTCATATCGCTTGAAATCGGCTACCTGTTTCTCTAAATCATCATCTGACCACTGAACAACCTGACAGAGAGATTCAATCCCCCTTTTCGCTTCACCCCTGTTGGTCGTATGGAGGTGAACCTTAAAAAAGTCATCATGGGGGATTACGACCACACTGTCGCCATGTTCAGAAAGCCTCTGGATTTGGTCTTCAGGCCTCTCATCAAAGCGGACGACCATGTCAATGCAGTATCCTTCTTCCTGGCGCTCACGAAAAGAGGAAGAAACATGAAGCAATCCCTCAAAAAGGTCCGTGACTGGCTGGAATTGATCAGAGCTGTCAGCAAGGCTTTTCAAGAATCCTTCGAGAAAAATAAACATACCGAGCGCCCCTGAATCTACAACCCCGGCATCTTTGAGTTTGGGAAGCAATTCATGGGTGGATCGAACCGCATTCTCGAGATTATGGATTATTCTTGATGCATTTTGATCACTCTCATTGATATCATTTTCGGCAATGGTTTCAGCTAATGCATCAAGAACATCAAGCATAGTTCCCGGGACCGGGTCGTTAATCGCCTGCCAGGCCCGGTCTCTTCCTAACTTTGAAGCTGCGGGAAGGTTCTCAACGGAATCCGCGGTGAGCAATCCGGAGAAAAAGAGGGCCGCTATGTTCCCGGAATTCCCGCGGGCTGAAAAGAGGAGTTTGCGAATCGTATTCTCCCGATCCTTGGCAAGCTCCCTGAGGGGAGAGAGACTTGTTGTCAGATTACGTCCTGTATCTCCATCCGCAACAGGAAACACATTTATGTCATCAAGGAGGTCAGACCATGCAGCGATCCTCTCTACTCCTATGATGAGCGCTTCTTGAATTTTTTTGTCCATTGCTAATACCCCAAGGCTGTACGGATCTCATCCGGTATTTCAAACATCATTTCCATTTCAGGGAATTTTACCGCCACCTGCTCGCTTCTCCCCTTTGCACATATCTCCCTTTTTCCCTCGCGTCTTATCTCAAAATCGATTATGATTTTTATCCTTGCCTCAAGGACCGTTGCCTTACATATAAATCCATCCCGGTGTCTAAGCGGAATAATGTGCTTTGTGGAGGTCTTGATTACAGGAAAAAGATAACCTGTTTTCTTAGAATAGCTGTAAAGATCGATTCCATATTTATCAAACAGAGCAAACCTCGTCACATCAAAATATTTCAAATAATTCCCGTGCCA
>JAOZQV010000224.1 GCA_029932035.1 Deltaproteobacteria bacterium
TAGTCAAGCTCTGGGAAGGTGGTCAAGAAATCAGGATGTCAAAGAGGGCAGGGACGTTTGTTACGCTTAGGGAATTGATGGATAATGTGGGAGAGGATGCGGTTCGGTTTGTGTTCTTGACGAAAAATCACGAATCCCCCCTTGATTTTGACATCGATCTTGTGAAAAAAAAGGATAGTGACAATCCTGTCTATTATGTTCAGTACGCCCATGCCAGGATATGCAGCATTTTCAGGAAGGCGGAGGCCGAGGGAATCTTTGTCCCGGATCAATCTGGTGGTCTCGCAAAGTGCCTTGTATTAGAGGAAGAACTGGCGCTTATCAGGGCGATGGCGGGTTTTCCGTCTCTTTTGAAGGAGATTTGCGTAACATTGGAGCCCCATCGTTTGACCTACTATCTCACTGATTTGGCCGCGCTGTTTCATAGATACTTTAATTTGGGGACAAAAATTTCCGACCATCGCATTATTACGAAGGACAAGGCCTTGAGCCAGGCAAGGTTGTTCTTGGCAGAAGGGATAAGGACCGTCATTGCTAACGGATTGGACCTCCTTGGGATTGAGGCTCCCGAAAAAATGTGAATGGAGAAATTTCAAATTCGCAATTCCGGTGTATCCGGATTAGGATTGT
This sequence comes from Deltaproteobacteria bacterium, assembly GCA_029932035.1. Classification (GTDB taxonomy): domain Bacteria; phylum Desulfobacterota; class DSM-4660; order Desulfatiglandales; family Desulfatiglandaceae; genus Desulfacyla. The sequence continues at coordinate 631 of JAOZQV010000224.1, forward strand.
GCCAGTATGGGCCGAAAAGAAACCAGGGCCGGGAAAACGGGGAAAAGATATCATTTTGAGTTGTCCCTTACCTCCATTTTTCTTTGGAGCGTTGGGGTCCTTGTTCTCTTAGCCTGGATTTTTACCCTTGGAGTTCTTGCAGGGAGGGGTCTGCTGCCGGGTGGCGTCAAGACCTTAGCTGAATTGAAGATTCAGATCGGCAAGCTCCAGCAGATGATCAGCAAGAAGGATCGATCTGAATTAGAGCGGATAAAGGAGTTACAGAAGGATCCAAAATTCGCATTTTATGATGAGCTTTCTGGTAAAAGAAGCGATGTGGTCAAGAAACCCTCGTATCCACCTAAGAGGCGGAAAAAGGATCTCAGGGAGCGCAAAGAGGACAAAGGCTCTAAAGCCCTGACAAGATATATAGTCCAGGTTGCGTCCTTGGACAGCGAGGCCAAGGCGACTGAAATGGTTGCCCGGTTAATCGGGCAAGGTTATCCAGCCTATTCTTACAAGGTTTTCATAAAAGGGCGTAGATATTTCCGGGTAAGATGCGGCATGTTCAAGACCAAGGATGAGGCCATTAATACTAAGAAGCGTTTGGCCAAAAATGAAAAACTCGATGGTTTAGTTAGAAAGGTCGAGAGAAAGTGAAAAGCCTAAAGTTATAGGTGGTATCTGACGATGGTAACTGACCAAGACTAAAGAGATAAGAATGATAAATGACAGTGATAAATACCCCCGTATTAGAAAGGCTGTGGCAGCGGATGTTGAACTGGCCCACAAGATCCTGAACTTTTTTGCAGAAAAGGGTCTTCTTTTGCCAAGGTCGTTGAGTGAGCTTTACGATCACTTGAGGGACTATTTTGTCTTGGAAGTGGATCAGGGGGAAATTATCCAGGGTATATGCGGGTTAGGCATATGCTGGAAGGATCTGGCAGAGATTGAATCCTTGGCCGTATCTGACGAGCACCAGGGAAAGGGTTTCGGTCTCAAACTTGTTGATGCGTGTCTAAAGGAGGCCCGCTTGCTTGGGATAAACAAGGTCTTTACCCTTACCTATGTCCCGGACTTCTTCCTGAAACTCGGGTTCAGGGAGGTTGATAAAGCAGTCCTTCCCCAGAAGATATGGGCTGATTGCCTGAAGTGCCCAAAGTTTCCCAATTGCGATGAGACGGCATTGATGCTCAACCTCAAGGAAGCATTGTAATTGACTATTGACTATTGACTATTGAATATTTGTGGAATTGATTGGTCACGGAGTTCCTTAACTTTAGGCACTTATAATAGGAGGATAATATGTTTGGCATGGGTATGCCCGAACTGATTATTATATTGGTTATTGCCTTGATCGTTATCGGGCCCAAGAAGCTGCCCGATCTGGCAAAGGCCCTTGGAAAGGGGATGTCTGAATTCAAAAAAGCCACCCAGGAGATTAAGGGAAGCCTCAACATGGAGGAGGAGTTCAAAGAGGTGAAAGAGGATCTAATAGATTCTGTCAGCGGTCTAAACAAACCGCTTGATCTGGAACATGACAAATCCCCTGATGATGAACCACCAAAGTATGATGACTTCGATGAAATGTTGGATGACTACGATCAAGCAAAGCAAAAACAAGAGGAAGAGGGCGAACCTCTAAAAGAAGAGATGACCCAAAAAAAAGAGTCAGGCGCTTCAACGGAGAAAAACCGGAATGACTGATGAGGATAAGCAGCCTTTCTTAGGCCATTTGGAGGAACTGCGGAAGAGGCTTGTGATATGCGCCATTGCCGTGGGTGTTGGGTTTGCCGTTTCATACGCGTTTTCTGAAAGGCTTTTCAATTTGTTGATCATGCCCCTCAAGGCGGTTATGCCGGAGGGTGATCAACTTATTTTCACCAACCTCCCTGAGATGTTTTTTACTTACCTGAAGGTGGCCTTCCTATCGGGCGTTTTACTCATGGCCCCTGTTATCTTTTATCAGTTATGGATGTTTATTGCCCCCGGTCTATACCGGAGAGAAAAAAAATATGTAATTCCCTTTGTGGTAGCCTCTACCATCCTCTTCGTAGGTGGAGCGCTTTTTGGCTATTTCGTTGTCTTCCCCTTCGGGTTCAAATTTTTCATAGGGTTTTCCAATGAGTATGTGAAGGCCCTCCCATCGGTTAAGCAATATTTCTCCTTTGCCATAAAGCTCCTCTTTGCCTTTGGCATAGTTTTTGAGCTCCCTGTGGTTATTTTCTTTTTGACAAAAATGGGGATTGTTACGCCCGAATTATTGAGCCGGAAAAGAAAATATGCAATACTGTTAACCTTTGTTTTGGCCGCCATATTGACCCCGCCGGATGTTATTACCCAGTGTATGATGGCGGGCCCTTTGATAATATTGTACGAAATAGGGATCTTAGTTTCCAGGACTGCGCGGAATAAAAAGGAAGCAAGGGAGGCGAAAAAGGAAGAGGAGGAAAAGAAGGAAGATGAGGAAGGTTGAACCCGGTTACCGATAAAGTAACATTTTGTTCCCTGAAATGGTCAATAAAATGGGTTCTTTCTCTGCCTCCCCGTTGGAGTCAAAAGTGATGATGCCGGAAACCCCTTCAAATCCTTGAGACCCAAGTAATGCTTTCACCAGATCTTTTCTTGTTTGTATTTCTTGCCTTGAGAGCGCTTTCTTCAAGAATCTGATGGTATCGTAACCATTGGCGGCTAAGATGCCAGGATCAACATCAAAATTTTCTCTATACTCTTCAACAAATACCCGTACACCCGGCTCCTCGGAGTTCGCAACAAAGCCGGAACAAAAAAGAGCCCCCTGGATGTAGTCCTTTGCCATCTCTACCAATTTGGGAGATTGCCAGGCGCTGGTCCCTAAGAGTTGAACTCCCAGGACGTCGTGAAAGGCCAGTTGTGGAGTGATCATTGCTACACGCTGAAAACTATCCGGTATAAAAATGGCATCGAAATCTATGATAGGCTCCGGTTCTTCCGGATCGATTGAGGTCTCTTCATCCAACGGGGTCTTCATATCTTCAAGCCTTTGCATTAGGGATGCCGGTCTCGGGTAGTAAAGCCCCACCATTTTCTTTATCTGGTCGGCAAAATCCGTATCATTGACCCCATAGGACTCCACAGCGGTCACTGTTCCGCCCATATCATTTAACCTGTCCCAGAAAAGGTGCATGCAGTAACGGCCATAGGCATTGTCCGGGTATAAGATCCCAAAACGTTTCATGCCCATTTGGCCCATTGCAACATCAAGAAGGCCTTCCACCTCTTGAGAGGGAGTAAGAAAATTGCGGAAAATCATTTCGCCTTCTTCCACAATTCCCTCCCTCTTTGTCAGGGCGATGATCGGAATGCCCATTTCCTGGGCCTTCTTAGCTACGGCTATGGCTGCTCTGCTCGAAACAGGGCCGATTATAGCCATGATCTTTTCATCAATAACGAGATTTTCAAGCGCCGATAGGGCCTCTTCCGGTTCCCCCTTTGTATCTCTTATCAATAACTCCAGGCCTGTCTCGGCAGTTTGATCCCAGTGCACGCCAAGTCCGAGTTCAACCCCTTTCAAGACCTCCTCGCCGTAAATGGAAAAAGGGCCACTAAGGGGAAGCAAGCACCCTAACACACCCTGTTTGACCGCCATTTCGTCTTTTGCATGCTTTAAAAGCGCCCTTCCCTTTAAGAGCCACTCTTCGTCCTTGGTGGAATGAATCAGGGATGTTGCCGCTTCTTTCGCCTGTTTCATGTCGTTCTGTTCGAGATAAATGGAGGCTATCCGGTAATAGATCTTCGGGGCATAAAGGGTTCCTGCAGCATCTGCTGCAAGCTGGTCAAGCGATGTTGGCTCGCTGCTCGATATCAATTCGTTCAGTTTTTCATCGAGTTGAACTATCCTTTGGGGATCATCGGACCATGCCTCCTTCGCCTTAAGCCACCAGCGGAAGGCCCGGACCGTATCCCCTAAAGCCCTGTAGTTATCCCCGAGGAGTATCAGGATATCTCTCTTCAAGGGATGGTCGGGATATCTGTCAAGCCATTCGAGCCCCTTGGTTGCAGAACGTTTATGCTCGCCAATCCGGGAAAGGATGTCAGCGATCTCATATTGTACTCCTGGTATCCAGGTATAATCAGGATATTCTCGAGAAATCTTTTCTAAGATAGGTAGGGCATTTTCGGGCTGGTTAAGCTTGAGGTATATTTCGGATGTGCGTTTAAGCGCCAGGGCTGATTTTTCACCCTTAGGCGCATCTTTAAGAAAGACCCCATAAGCATTTAGGGCCTTTTCTAACTCACCATTTTCTAAGTACCCCTCGGCCCGGGCAAGTGGCCCCGGTCTAACCTGCTCCACTTTAACAGGCGGAGGCGTCTTGGTCTGACATGCAGCCAAAAAAAAGGCTATCCCCACCATTAAGGCGGGGACAGCCCTTTTTGCTAAAAAAAACCGGATGATCACTTCTGGACTTCCTCGAAGTCGGCATCCACTACATCTTCGTCTTGTGACGGTCCTGCCGCTGATTCAGGGCCTGCGCCACCTGCGTCCTGCCCCTGATCCTGACTGGCATTTGCATACATGGTCTCTGCCAGTTTGTGGGATGCTTGGGTCAATTCTTCGGTAAGTCGCTTGATTTCCTCGATGTCCTCGCCTTCGGCAGCCTTTTTCAAATTGTCAATCGCCTGGGTGATATTCGCCTTTGTGGCATCATCCAACTTGTCGCCCACCTCTTTGACAGACTTCTCAGTAGAATAGATCATGGAATCGGCCATGTTGCGGGCATCAATGAGTTCCCTTTTCTTTTTATCCTCCTCAGCGTGTATTTCCGCATCCTTGATGAGGCTATCAATCTCCTCTTCGCTCAGGCCGCTTGAGGCGGTAATCTTGATCGATTGCTCTTTCCCTGTCCCCATGTCCTTTGCGGAGACACTGACTATCCCATTGGCGTCGATATCAAAGGTCACCTCAATCTGGGGAAGACCCCGCGGGGCCGGAGGGATTCCCACCAATTGAAACCGGCCCAAGGTCTTGTTGGTGGCAGCCATTTCCCGCTCCCCCTGGAGTACGTGGATCTCAACCGCAGGCTGGTTATCGGCCGCTGTTGAAAAAATCTGACTCTTTTTGGTGGGGATAGTGGTGTTCTTTTCGATAAGCTTGGTAAAAACACCTCCCAAGGTCTCGATACCGAGGGAAAGAGGTGTCACATCAAGGAGCAGCACATCTTTGACCTCGCCCTTAAGAACACCGCCTTGAATAGCAGCCCCAACAGCCACCACTTCGTCAGGATTAACGCCCTTGCTCGGCTCTTTGCCAAAGATCTCCTTAACCTTTTCCTGCACCTTTGGCATGCGGGTCATACCGCCGACCAAGACCACTTCATCGATATCGTTCGGTGAAAGGCCAGCGTCTCTTATTGCAGTCTTACACGGACCTACTATCTTTCCAATCAAATCATCAACCAACCCTTCCAATTTTGCACGGGTCAGTTTGATATTCAGGTGTTTGGGGCCACTGGCGTCGGCTGTAATAAAGGGGAGATTCACATCCGTCTCCATTGAACCTGATAATTCAACCTTTGCCTTTTCAGCGCCTTCTTTCAATCTCTGAAGGGCCATCTTGTCATTTCGAAGATCGATCCCCTGATCTTTTTTAAATTCATCGGCTAAGTACTCGATGATTCTCAGGTCAAAATCCTCGCCACCCAGATGGGTGTCGCCATTGGTGGCCTTGACCTCAAAAACTCCTTCGCCTATCTCTAATACGGAGATGTCAA
>JAOZQV010000225.1 GCA_029932035.1 Deltaproteobacteria bacterium
GGAAAACCCCTGCGCAATGTCCCGGAACTTGCGTCACAACAACTCCTCAGGGGGTTTACCTTTCTCTCTGCAAAACCGATGCTCATCCTCTGCAACAACGACGATGAAGACGAAGAACTCCCCGTGTGGGATCAGAAACCGGAAGGAGTAAATCAGGTTGTGGTGCGTGGCAGGCTGGAAATGGATATCGCCTCCATGACACCCGAAGAGGCAGAGGAATTTTTGGATGCATATCATATTCAGGAATCCGCCCTTGACCGGGTTATAAAGCTTTCCTACGAGATACTTAATCGAATATCCTTTTTTACGGTAGGTTCGGACGAGGTAAGGGCCTGGCCAATTACCGCGGGCACCCCGGCCCTGGAAGCTGCAGGCGAGGTGCATTCCGATATCCAACAGGGCTTTATACGCGCCGAATTAGTTTCTTTCGAAGACCTTAAGACGCATGGCTCTTTCAAGGAGGCAAAAAAGGCTGGTCTGGTTCGCTTGGAGGGAAAGGAATATGAGGTCAAGGATGGCGATATTATTAATTTTCGGTTTAATGTGTAAGTTAAGTCATTATATCCCTGACAGAGGACATAGGAAAAAATAGTTGTTTCTCTGTGATCTGGGGGGCTGTGAGAAAAAGGAGGAAATATGGGCAAAATCAAGGTTGGCATTATAGGCGCAGGGGGTTATGGCGGTTGTGGCGCGGTTGAGCTCCTGCAGGCGCATCCCCATGCGGAGATAATAGCGCTTATTGACAAACAGGACATTGGGAAGCGGATCAGTGATCTATACCCGCATCTCACAGGTTTCTGCGATCTGACACTCATGGATCCGGATGACCCGAACTGCCCGGATGATTTTCAGGTGGTCTTTTTTTCCACCCCGGACGGCGTGGGTCAGAAAGGAGCGTCTGCATGGCTGAAGAAGGGTGTAAAGGTTATTGACTACAGCGGTGATTTCCGCTTCAACAATTTAGAGACCTACAGGGGGTACGCGGCCAGAATCGGCAGGGAGCAGGACCATGCCTCTCCAGAACTCCTACCCGCTTCTGTTTATGGCCTGGCTGAACTGCACCGAAGGGAGATTGCACAATCCGATCTAATTGGAAACCCAGGCTGCTTTGCGGTGAGTTGTATCCTCGGATTGGCTCCGGCAGTAAAATCAAATCTCGTTGAGCCCGGCTCAATCATCTGCGATGCCAAGACCGGGGTTTCCGGGGCCGGAAAAACCCCAAGCCCCGTCTTTCATTACCCTGCCCGTTATGACAGCATGAATGCCTACAGGATATCGGGTCACCAGCATGTTTATGAGATCGAGAGGGAATTGGGGATCATTGCCGGTGAAGAGATAAGGATTACCTTTACCCCCCATGTGGTTCCCCTTTGCCGTGGTATCCTGACCACCATATACGCCCAGTTGAATGAGGGACAAAACCTGAGAGGCGTGGAAAAAGCCTATCGATCTTTTTACGGCGATGAGGTGTTTGTGAGAATATTCGGGCCCGAAAAACTACAGGTCAGCACCAATGTCCGGGGAAGCAATTTCTGTAATCTTTCCCTCAATGTGGACGAGAGGACAGGAAAACTGATAGTGGTAAGCCTGATCGACAACTTAGTAAAGGGGCAGGCCGGCAGTGCTGTTCAGAATATGAACGTCATGTTTGGAATTGATGAAACCGCAGGACTTTTACATCCCGGGATTTATCCTTAACGAAAAGCGCGAAGCGCATGGCGCATGCCGTTTGTTTGAAGGAGATAACGCATTGCGCCATGCGTTACCTTATACAGACCTTCCTGACCTGAGAAAAATCAGTAACACCAAGGCAAACCTTCCGGATACCATCCTGGAGGAGGCTGTTCATCCCATCTTTAAAGGCCTGTGCCCTCAATTCCTCCATTAGCGCCTTCTTCTGGATCAACAATTTCATTTTATCCGAGCCTTCGAGGAGTTCGTAGATACCTGTGCGACCGCGGTATCCCGTGTTGCTGCACTTAGGGCAACCTTTGGCCTTGAAAAGAGTAAAGTCATCATTGTATTCGAATCCAAGGGCATCAAAATCACCGCTATAGGCCCTGACCAATAGATCGAATTCTTCCTTGGCAGGATGATACTGCTCCTTGCAGTCCTTGCAAAGGGTCCTGACCAAACGCTGTGCAAGAACACCTAAAAGGGCATCGGCAAAATTAAAGGGATCCATCCCCATGTCAAGCAGGCGGGTGATTGTCTCGGGGGCGCTGTTGGTATGAAGGGTGCTAAAAACCAAATGCCCGGTCAACGAAGCCTCGATGCCTGTTGACACGGTCTCCTGATCACGCATTTCGCCCACCATGATTACATCCGGATCAGCCCTCAGAAAGGCCCTCATGGCAGTGGCAAAACCAAACCCGATCTTGGGTTGAACCTGCACCTGACGAAGCCCTTCCTGGGTAATCTCAACCGGGTCCTCGGCGGTCCATATCTTTGTTTCGGGTTTATTGATATATCCTAAAATAGCGTGGAGGGTTGTTGTTTTTCCGCTTCCCGTAGGACCTACCACCAGAGCAATTCCGTAAGGCTGGCTAATCAAGGATACAAGGGTATCATAAGTCCTTTGGCTCATGCCCATTTTATCAAGCGGGATTGGATCACCTGCGGCTAATAAACGCATGACAACATCTTCGTTCTGTCCGGCAGTGGGAATGGTGGCCACACGGAGTTCGATATCTAAGGGTGCGAATTTCTTGAACTTGATCTTTCCGTCTTGTGGTTTGCGTCTTTCGGATATGTCTAAGTCTGACATTATTTTTATACGCGAGATAATGGCCCTCTTATAGGTATGTGGAATAGTCTGGTAAACCCGACAGGCCCCGTCTATCCTTAACCGGATAACGACATTTGCTTTACCCTGGCGAGGTTCAACGTGTATATCTGAAGCGTTTCGATTGTAGGCATCGATAATTGTCTTATTGACAAGTTGAACGATAGCGCTATCATCTTCGCTCATGCCATCGAGCCCTTCATCCTCATCATCCTCGACCACTTCCAACTGCCCCAGAATTTCCTCAATACCCCCGGAACTGTTTAGTATATCCTGCTCCTTCACGCCGAAGAACATCGCTATCATCTCAAAGATATCTTCCCTGAGGGATACACAGTATTCGACTTCCTTGGCCTGAATCACCCTACTAATGGCATCTCTCGCGTAAAGATCATTGGGGTTTTCCATGGTCACAGTCACCTTACCCTCTGATTGGCTAAGGGGAACAAAAACATTGTTCCGGAGAAAGCGTACCTTAAGGTTTTTAATGAGTTCCCCTGGGATGGGAATCTTGTCGTCGTATGGGATAAAACGAGTTTTGAAGTGATTTGCTAACGATTTGCCAATATTATCTTTTGAGACGTCAAAATCAGACATAAGGACCGATTCAACACTCTTCCTGGTCTTCTTTGCCCGATAAATGGCCTCGGCTAAGACCTTATCAGTAAGAATATTGTTTCTTATGAGAAAGTCAAATTTTGTGGGTCTTGCCTTTTGGGCGGCCGTGTGATTCTTGTAAAAGGCAATCCCGAGAACCTTGGCAATATCCAGCACCGATGACTGGTCTGACTGGGAAAAACGTTCTCCGCCTTTCTTGTTGACAAGTTGTACAACACCTAAGAGATATCTATTATAAGGAACGGGCGCAACAAGAACCTGTTTCGTTCTATAACCGGTCCGTTGGTCCCATACCTTGTCAAACTTCAACCTGGAATCAAAACGTTTAAGTTCATCATTATTATAAACATCCTGTATGTTCAAAAGCTTTCCGGACAGGGCACAGAATCCGGCGAGGCTTCCATAATTAATCGGGACTCGAATCTCATTAACCTCGTCCCCGGTCTTGACCTTTGAGTAGATTTCTCTTTTCGCCCTGTCAACAAGATAGATTGTGAGCCGGTCAGCATCAAAGAAGCCCAGAAGATCGCCGTGAAGCTCCAGGAGAATGTCATTGGTATCTTTGGCAGAATGTATCCTGTTGGTAATGGCGTTAAGCCTCTTTTGATACTTGAGCTCGTCCTCGAGTGCTTCTTGTTTATTGGTCATTAGCTGTAAATCCTCGGGTCAAAAATTTTAATGATAAAAACTATTTCGCTGATATGCAATATAATTATTTGCGAAAGCATCTTGAATAGATTATAAGGTCATCTTCAATAAAGTTGCTGGCACAACAACACCGTTTTGGAGACCCCATGCTAATTGACAGTCACGCCCATTTGGATATGAACGATTTTCAAAAGGATCGCGACGATGTCCTTGAAAGAGCGATTCAAGGTGGTATCGTTCATATCATCAGTATAGGAATAGACCTGAAGAGTTCAACAGATGCCTTAGGCCTGGCCCGTAAATACGCGTATGTGTCCGCGTCCGTGGGTGTCCATCCCCATAACGCCGATGACTGCGACCAGTCCGATCTGGACAGATTGGCGAAGATGGCATCTGCACCGGAGATTGTGGCATGGGGAGAAATCGGGCTCGACTTTTTTCGAGGCTATTCCGCACCAGAAGCACAATCAAAGATCTTTAAGCGCCAGCTCGGCATAGCCGAGGATCTGAACCTCCCCGTAATCATCCACGACCGTGAGGCCCACAAGCAGGTTTATGCCATTATAAAAAAGATGGGAAAAGGTGAAAGAAAAGGGGTTATTCACTGCTTTTCAGGGAATACGGATCTTGCAGAGGCGTTCATAGACCTTGGATACTTTATCTCAATTCCCGGGACGGTTACCTACAAGAACGCCTTCAGTGTTAAGGATGTCGCTGCTTCCATCCCCTTAGAACGCATTTTGGTAGAGACTGACTCCCCGTTTCTGGCGCCCGTGCCCAAAAGAGGGAAGCGCAACGAGCCCTTCAACGTCACCTTTACGGCTCAGGAAATCGCAAGACTCAGGGATATTCCATTCGAAGAAGTAGCCCTGCAAACCTCAGAGAATGCCAAGGCCCTTTTTAATCTTCCGCTGTAGAGCCATTAAATAGTTGAGTCCAGCGTTAGGCGGGATTGACTCGTTTTAACCACTCAACCACTTAACCACTCAACTACTAAACGAGTATAGATTAACATGCCCTTCCCTGTTATCTCGAAACAACACCCCCTGATCCTGGCCTCTGCTTCTCCCCGAAGGAAGCGGCTGCTGGCACAGATCTGCCTTCCCTGTCGCGTGGTGTCAAGCGATGTTGATGAAAAAGAGACGGGGGATCAGCCGACAGAGATATGCCGGCGCTTGGCTGAACAAAAAGCGATTCGGGTCCATTCTTTGGCAGGACCGTCCTGGATCCTCGGCGCAGATACGGTGGTGGTTATCCATAAGCAGGTGCTTGGAAAGCCACAGGATAATGCAGAAGCAAGGGAGATGCTTCGCCTTCTGAGTGGGGTCGAGCATGCAGTAGTTACGGGCTTCTGCATCTTGAACCCTTTAGGAGAGATTACCCATTCCGAGGCTGTAAGCACTGCAGTTCGTTTCAAAGGATTGGAGAAAGAAGAAATAAAGGCCTATATCAGCACAGGTGAGCCCTTTGGAAAGGCCGGCGCCTATGCCATACAGGGTGTAGGCTCCTTTATAGTTGAATCGATTTCAGGCTCTTATACAAATGTAGTAGGTCTTCCTCTCTGCGCCGTGATAAAGGCCCTGATCCGCGTGGGAGCGCTCAAGGCCTTTCCTCTCCCCTCTGCCTGACAATCTCCGAAAGGATAATGCCGCCGGAGACCGAGACGTTGAGCGATTCCACAGGCCCTAACGAGGGGATGCTGACTATCTCGTGACACCTTTTCCGTGCCGTTCTGCTAATGCCGCTCTTTTCATTCCCCAGGACCAGGACCAGGTCCCTGCCCCAGTCAAAACGGTAAATAGACGTGGATGCCTCTCCCGATGCCCCAATAATCCAGAACCCCTTTTTTTTCAGGAGGTCCAAGGTCCTCCCGATATTTATAACCTTGACGATGGGCAGATGGAGATAGGCCCCGGACGATCTTTTGAATAACCTTGGGCTGACCCGTGCTGAACGGTCTCCTGGAATAATGAAACCGTGAACCCCGAAGAACACCCCTGTCCTGATCAGCGCCCCCAGGTTCCCTTCGTCGGTAATATGGTCAGCAACAATCAGGATGGCATGTCCTCCCTCTTGAAGAGATGCCTCGATGATCTGGTTCAGGTCAGAATAGCCAAATTCTTCTGCCACTGCGACAATCCCCTGGTGGGCCACATCAGGGAAAAGCCGGGAAAGCTCAGATGCCTCCTTAAAAGATATGGGGATATCATGTTCTTTCGCAATCTGGAGGATATCCCTTATCCTGCCCGGTTTTTTCCCTGTTACGATCCAGATTTCCCGGATCCCGACTCTCCCCTGAACCAAGGA
>JAOZQV010000226.1 GCA_029932035.1 Deltaproteobacteria bacterium
CATCAAATCCATAAAAGAACTCATAGCATTTCTTTTTGTACATCTCCTCTCTGTTTCCATAGGCATCTGTAATTGTCCTATTTGCCCATAGAGTCTGCATATCTCTACCTATGATAATCAGAGCATCAGATAATGAGTCTAAGATGGACCCCTCTTTTCCCACATTCAGTTTCAGATTCGTTTCCATAATTCCCCCAAGGATACGATCACCTACAACCGCAGTCTAAATCCATGTTCGAGAAGCAAAGACTCAAAGCATCGGCGTTTGTGTCAAAAACCGGATGGTCACCTCTTTCGGAAGCGCCAACCCAAGAGCCACCTCAGCTGCCTTGATCAGAGAAGATGGAATCGGACAGGCAAGATGACATTTGGACTTCTCAGCAGACAGAAAAACAGGGCTCTTGGTCAAGGATACAAACAGCTCTTTCATCCTTATCGGCCCCAACTGCAGGGCAAGTTCTTTGATCTGATCGCAATCCGACTGGATGTTGAATCTTACCTGGCCCCCATCCTTCCATGCGCTGATCGAGCATATAAAGCAACAGATACCGGGATCTACAGTGACACGAACGACCTCCGGTCTATCCCCCCTATCAGTTCTCTCTTGATTTTCCATAACAAATACCTAAATAAAAACCCCCGCTCTCCATCTGTTCGGAGTAGCGAGGTTTTCGAGAGCTCACAAAACATTTCTAATCTTCTTTCCCTCTCGGCCACCTCACCGCGCCTCCAAATCTTGAAAAAGACCTGTTAGTGCGGCATAAACTCCGAAATCAGGATGATATCAATTCCCGCTTATCAAGGTCCTATGCGAGCGCCTTCAGCCTTTCCAGACGCTTAACCCTCTTTTTTAAAACCATCTTGAAATTCCTCGGCACATCCGCTAAAAGCGACCCTGATTGCTCTGCCCCAAGAGTGTAACAGCCCATAATTTTCTCTTCAATGGCCAGTGCTTTGGTTGCCGCGTTGGCAAGGCCTGCGCTGTCCGGCAGATCAGTTTCAAAGGTATAGTGGTCTGATTCCAGATCAAAGGCATAGCACCCTTCAATCGCGTCGGATATTACAGACTGATAGGCCATTTGAATCTGCTTATTATACTTCCTGTTCTCTTTAGCAAAAGCAAGGAAATCGTTTTCATTTGCAGGAAACCTCTTGGCTAAGTCTTCGTATAATTTTGCCGCCTTTTCCTCGAGTTCCCTGATAAAGCTCAACGTCTCAGAAGCTGTACGTAAATTCATGTTTATTCCCCTTTCTTATAACCATCGGTGGATACACACTTTGCTTTCCGTAAAGAACCGGACGGCTTCTTTTCCCTGGGTATGCAGTACGCCTAAGAAAGAACCTGCCATGCCGCTGAAAGGGAAGAAGGCCATAGGCGCTACAATACCGATATTTATCCCGATGTTTCCACTGATACAATCATACTGAAATTGACGTGCAGCCTTGCCGTTTGAGGTAAATATGGCATGCCCATTGTGGTAAGGACTTTCGTTACAGATTTCTATGGCTTCATCGAGCGTCTTGGTCCTGATAATCCCCATGGTAGGCCCAAAGATCTCTTCCCGAACGATTCTCATCTCTCGTGATACATTTTCCATAATAGTTGCGCCGAGAAAACAGGTCTCCGGGTAACCACCAAGGATCTCTTTCGCCTTTCTACCGTCTAATTTCAGGGTCGCTCCCTCTTTTAAACCGATCTCAATATAGTTCAATATGCTTTCTTTTTTCTGTACATCCCGTACAGGGCCCATCTGCACAGACTCATCAAGGCCGTAACCGATCCTGATATTTCTGGCCCTGTCAGTAACCTTTTCCACAAAATCGTTATAAAAGGAATCGTCATCGCCCACAATAACCAGGGTTTGACCGGCCAGACACCTCTGCCCGGCGTTCCCGAAAAAGGATGTCATGAGACCCGGGATGGTCGCTTCCACATTACAGTCGGGCATGATGACGATAATATTCGCAGCCCCTCCCTGGGCAATGCATCGTTTACCGGTCTCGCCACAGCCAGGGTAGATCACATCCTGCATGACCGGCGTAGAGCCCACAAATGTAATCCCCTGGATATCCGGATGTTCCAACATGCCGCCGACAACCGTTCTCCCGCCATGAACCATATTCCAAACCCCTGGGGGGAAACCTGCCTCTTCAGCAAGCTCAGTAATCTTTGTCTGGCTAAAGGGCACTTCGCTGGATGGTTTGATGACCACGGTGTTACCTGTGGCCACCGCGTACGGCGCAGACCAGAGGGGAATCATAAATGGAAAATTGAACGGGCCGATAACGCCAAAAACACCTAAGGGCTGTCTGATGAGATATTCGTCAATGCCCGATGCAATATCCTCTAAGCAGTCACCCATCATGAGGGTCGGGATACCGCAGGCAACTTCCACATTTTCAATGCCCCGTCTTGTTTCTCCTCTGGATTCATCAATGCACTTTCCATGTTCCTGTGTCTGGACCCTGCTGACCTCCTCAAAATTCTCCTCCAACAACTCACGTAACCTGAAGAGGTACCGGCACCGGGTCACAGGAGGGGTTCTTCTCCAGTCATGAAATGCGGTCTGTGCCGCCTGCACAGCGCTATCTATCTCCTCCTTGGTTGAGATGCCGACTTTCCCTATTGTCTCACAGGTCACAGGGTTCACCACATCGATAATCTCACCCTTTGATTCAACCCACTCGCCATCAATGTAATTTTTGGCCACGGGTACACCTTTTATCGGTTCTTCCAATAAAGCCATAATTAAATCCTCCTTGTCTAAAATTTATAATGTATAAGATATCCGCAACACCGTAAGCTCCCTGAAGGAAACCCTATACCTCAAAGAGCCTCATCCGTTTTCACCGACCACCTCTTCCTCACTTACTACCAAATACAACTTGCTGGCCCCTACCCTCCTGCTCACCGCTCCCTGCTGTTTAAGAATGGGATCATCCGCAGCAACAACACGCGTTTGTCCGCCCATTTTTGATGGCCAATCGGTCATCGTCCTGTTGTCTTCAAGCTCGGAAGGATCAAAAGGGGCCGTATCCATCTTCATGGCCATATGTCTTCCCACTTGCAGTAAATCATTAGCCATGGCGATACCGGCAGCAGCAGGATCCCTCTGGATCAAACACTCTAAAATAATTCCATGTGCTTTGCGAACATTTTGGTAAAACTCAGGACCCAGATCAAGCCTCGCCTTCATGGTACTCAGAAGATTGTCAACAAAGTCAATGAGCAGAATCAGAAGCGTATTTTCGCTCATTCTGGCCAGATAACGATGAAACCCTATTTCCCTTGAAACCTCGGCCTGACTATGGGCAATAGCTCCGCCAATTATTTCCCTCAAATTCCCGACATCTTTTTCTGTCCTTTTTGAGGCAGCGATACTGGCCACGGTTGGCTCGATAAAGTAGCGGAGCATGGTGATTTCTTTGACTGAAATCGGTTTGAAGTGGGTAAAATTAATGATACTGTTGATGGTAGTCTTCATATCCACTTCTGCCACAAAGGCGCCCCCGGAAGTTCCTTTTCGAATCTCAACCAGTCCCATAACTTCTAAGACCCTCAGGGCCTCTCGCATGGTGGCTTTACTCACCCCAAACTGCGCAATCAGTTCCTTTTCAGACGCTAACCGGTCACCGGGCTTAAGCCGTCCCGACAGAATAGAATCACGGATCTGTGAGATGATGTTATCTGATACTTTCTCTGATTTGTTGACCGTATTAAACATGATAAAGCCTGGGAGATGAGCCTGATAAAACGAATTCCCTATTCACACGCAGAAAAAATTTAAGAAGTTTAACCGTGACACCCATGTAAAAAGTCAGATTTCTCACAGAGTCCGCAGAGAACACAGAGTTAATATATTGATATTATTCATTTTGTCTTAGCGTTCTTTGCGCCTTTGCGCGAGATAAGAGAGTTTTTACGAGACCATCAACCGTACATCACACGAAAATGTAAAGATGTCAAGAGATATATCATAATCATTAGTATAATTTCCATTTGAATTTTGCTGATCCTAATAATTATTGATGTAACTTGGGAGCTAATCCTGTTAGAGAAAATACCTTCCAAGATTATAGTTGCTAATTCAATGGGAAAACGGTTGACATGTAAAGTCATTATCAGATAAAAATTCTTCAAACTTGAATCAGTGAGGAGGAAGTCATTTACTATACAAAAGAAAGATCAGGATTAATCAAGAACATTGGACTTGGTTTAATCCATATCTATTATGGACAGGGTGTCGGGAAAACCACCAGAGCCGTAGGCTTAGCCATAAGGGCAGCGGGGGTTGGCCTCAAGGTCAATTTCATCCAGTTTATGAAATCCGGAGACTCCGGAGAGATACTCATATTCGCGAACATCCCAAACATTCGTTACCAGTGTCCGGGCAGACATCCCTTTATTCTCTCCCGAGGGCCCGATGCGGTTCATTACGAACATACGTCCGAGGCGTTCCGGTATGCCCTCAAGGCGGTTGAAGAGGGGTCCCAGTTACTGATATGCGATGAGATATTGAACACGCTGATTTTTGGCCTTTTAGAAGAGGAACAGGTGCGGGATCTCATTGAAAAATGCAGAGGAAAAACCGAACTGGTGATGACTGGCGCAAGCGCCCCTGTGGCGCTTATTGAATTAGCGGATTATGCTACAGAATACAAACAGGTCAAACACCCCTATTATGCAGGAGCCAAGGCCCGAAGAGGGATAGAGTTTTAAATCTTCTGCACAGCCGCCAAGGAAATAAGACTCAAAAACGCCCCTGCCACAAAGGGAATCCGATAATCCACCATCCAGAGCAGCCCTCCGATAGCGGGAAGGAATACCGCCGCAATATGGTTAATGGTAAAACCCACGGCCATGCTCGGCGCAATATCTTTGGGATCCCCCACCTTTTGAAAATAGGTCCGGATAGCAATGGCAAAATTGAAAAAGACGTGGTCCAGGATATAAAGAATCGCTACCACCATCTTCGACTCCACTGTTGCATAGGCTAAGAAAATAAATATCAAACTGAAATATTCCAGGGAAAGGACCTTTCTCTCTCCAAAGCGGATGATGCTCCTTCCAATCAGGGGGCTCAGGAAGTAGTTGATCAGATTATTGATCACAAAAAGGACGGTAACCTCCTGAACTGTAAAATGGAATTTCTTTACCAGAAGAAAGACCGCAAAAGCAATGAAGATCTGTCGTCGGGCCCCGGCCATAAATGTAAGAAAATAGAAGAGCCAGTATCTCTTCCGGAATATCATCTTTTTGTGCTGTGGTATAATGTTTTGATCAGTGGGGTTCCGGGTCAAGGCCCATATGCCAACTACTGTTATCATTCCCCCTATAATCAGATATGTCTGCGTAAAATCGAGCACAGCAGTCAGAAAATAAATAAAGATGCCGATGCCGATATTTGAAGCTGCTGCTATGCTTCGCAACTTCCCGAACACCCAGGGCGAGGTCTGCTTGTCAAAGTATTGAAGGGTTAACGACTGGTTGGTCGTCTCAAAATAGTGGAACCCGAAGCTCATAATAAGGGTCGTAATCATCAGCCCGGTATAGGATGGGAACATCCCCGTAAACCCAAGGCCTGCTCCAAGGATTATCACGGAAAGCGCCGAGAGACGGTGCTCTTTGATGATCATCATTACAAAGACAGCAAGAAAGGTAAGAAACCCGGGGATCTCCCTCACCGATTGAATCACCCCGACCTCTCTGCCTGTGAGGCCAACCTGGTCCGCTGCAAAATTGTTAAACAGTGTCAACCATGCCTGCAATCCTATTGTGGAGCAGATGGTCAACACCATCAGAAAGCGGAACATCGGTTTTTGGTTTATCTTGTTCATAACGAAACGGCCGTCATATATGCACAACTACCACGTTTCCCCATTTTTCACTCAGGTATTTGGCCACAAGCCGACGGTGGCATTTGTCAGGTTCAGGCTCGCTGCATAACAGGCATCCGCCGTCAAAGACCTCTTTAGAAACGGTCTCCTCTGGCGTTCTCTCTTCCAACAGGGCCATAAAATCTTTCTCATAAAGCGACCAGTCACCCTTGTTCTTCTTATAGGCTTCCAAAATCTCCTTTGTGGGGGCCAGCTCCGGAAGATGTATATAATCGATATTACATATGGTCCTCAGAAAATACCTGAGGTCATCCCGCTTTGCAAAACCGGCAAGCTGTGATACATTGTTTAGACGTATATCTATGACGCGTTTCACGCCGGCTTTGGACAGCTTTGTAAAAAAGACCTCAGCCGACTTCTTTGTAAACCCTATGGTAAAGAGCTCCACTTTATTTCTCCCCCCCCTTTTCGTTATTTGATGAATCCTCCCCATCCTTTTTTACAAAGG
>JAOZQV010000227.1 GCA_029932035.1 Deltaproteobacteria bacterium
TTTCGGCCTGGGGGCTCAATACATGCGCTACGACGACCGGAAGGTGAAGAACTGGAGATCCCTTGAAAGAGGAATCACGAAGAAATTTATTGCCGTAATTGCGGCAGTAGCCCTTTTATCTGTTGTGGGATGCTCCGACGATACCGGGACCATGCCTGGAACCGGAAAGGTGGGTTGGGCCATCGGCTGGGGCGTTGGAAGCGCCCTTGAAAAGATCAATCAAGACTGACGTATCAACGAGGATCATCTTCCCTCCTCCTAAATTTCCTCCGTCATCCAGTCTAAGTATTGGTGAACGCGTGAGGCCAGAAAATAGGGCATATTCAAAAGATAGAATTTCTTGCCGGCCAGGGTCCTCACCGGTTGTATTTCCAGGGGGCCTGCATAGAGTCTTACCGCATAAGGATGGGGGCATCTATCCATGAATTGAAATAATGATCTCAGCCTGCCTGTTTTGCCCGATTTTACCTCAACCGGAACAATATGGCCCTTGTATTGCACAAGAAAATCAACTTCGGCCTGGGCCTGACTCTTTTCCCTGACCCAAAAGCATTGTTTTTTTCGGGTATTGGAAGCGGCTGCAATCAGTTCCTGCCCGACAATATGCTCGGCGACCATGCCCTTATAAAACGCATGCAGGTTGTCATGATAGAAAAATTGTTCCTGGAGACCCACAAAGTAGTTCAGCAGTCCCGTATCCAACAATTGAAGACGGGGAGATTTTTTCAGATCGGGGATGATCGGGATTTCAGTGGAAGTAGAAGGATAAATCAGGTGAATCAGCAGGGCACGCTGCAAGGTGCGAAGGGCTTGGCCCACCTCACGCGACCGGTAGTTGGACTCCCCGAATCCGGCAAAGGTAATTCTCCGGCCTGCCGCGAACGGCGCTGTTTCAATACAATGACGAAGAACCGTGGCCATGGTGGGATTCCGTGCGTATTTTTCTACATCATCCTGGTAAGAAACCAGCAGGGAATCATAAATGCCGTTCAGGGCCGCCACATCATTTTCCCGTAAATACCCTGCAACCACTTCCGGCATCCCGCCAATCAGCGTATACCGGTGAAAATAGTCCATTAACCCATCCATCGCATAGGTCTGCACCGGTATGGTGTCAAAGGCCTTGACAGCTTCCTCCGCACCCATGGCCCTCAGAAACTCTCTGAAACTTAATGGATACTGGAAGTGCTGCTCGACCCGGCCTACAGGGAAACTGATATGCTTGTCATGCAGGGCAATCTCTAAGAGCGACCCGGCCGCGATAACATGGACATGGGGCAACTCTTCATAAAAATAGCGGAGACTTTCAACGGCTTCAGGACAATTCTGGACCTCGTCAAGGAAAAGCAGTGTCTTTCCCTTCACCAGTGACCGTTTTGATCTCAGAAGAATGGCCTGGAATGTATCCTCGATCGGCAGTCTCCGGCGGAAGATGTCCGATTCGCCGGGAACATCCAGATTTAAATAGATAAAACTCTCAAAACGCTCGCCAAACATCTTGACGGTTACGGTTTTGCCCACCTGCCTCGCGCCGCGGATAACGAGAGGCTTTCGGCCTTTGGCAACAGCCCACAGCTCAAGTTTTGACAAAAGATCTCTCTGAAACATGGTCTCACCATAATTTGTAACGATTTGATAGCATTATACATCTACATTTGTACTATTGCAAGGGATATTTTAGGGTAAGCATGTATCATCTGATGCCATAACATGAGGCTAACTGCTTTCTTGATGGGATGGGGAGCACGGGTCCGGACACAGACGTCTCAGTGCTCTGCCCTATGCTATTCGTGGCTTGCTGCCTCCAAGGTCGCCGCCGCCCATTGGTTGATACTTTTACCGCTGGCTTCGGCTGCTGCTGCCACAACCGCGTGGACTTCAGCGGGAAACCCGTGAACGGTCATCTATCCGAGATAGGCGTCTATGACTCGCTCATCGTCTAAGAGTTCCTTGCCCGGACCCTCCATCTGTATCTCACCGGTTTCCAGCACATATCCATAGTCAGACACACTGAGCGCTGCCATGGCATTCTGCTCAATCAAGAGGATGGTGGCGTCCGCTTTGTTGATATCCTGGATGATGTCAAAGACCTCATCCACCACCTTGGGGGCCAGACCCCATGACTACCACAGGTTTGTGTATGGGGCGATACCCTTCAGGCCCAAAGGCCCGTTGGTCACACTCTGCAGGTTGTTGGCCACCACTCTGATGACCTCGCCAAAACCGAGGGTAACAATGGCGAGATAGTCACCCCGCACCCGAAAAACGGGAAAACCCATCAAAAAGCCGAAAAAGGCCGCAACCAGCCCCCCCATTATCACCGCGGGTAAAAACGGGATGCTGATTACCGAAAGGGGCCAGATGCAGGGATCGATGATGAAGCTCATCTCCTTTTCCGCGGCTGTGAGCGTCAATAACGCGGCTGTATAGGCGCCCAACGCCACAAAGGCCTTGAGGCCGGGAAAGATGCCCATCAGGGGCTCGATTTGGGGATATTTCATAGCCCACAAGATACCCCCGGCAGCGGCAAGAGCCGAGCCCATGCCAAAGGTAAAAGCAATGACCCGGTTGACATCAATCCCCATCAGGGGCACAGCCTGCATGTCCCTGGAGACTGCTCGCATGGCCATACCGATGCGGGTGCGATAAATAATGATGTACACAAAGACCAAGAGTACCGCGGTGATGAAGATGGTATAGACTGAAAGGCCGAGCACGTGGATTTCGCCGAATTGCCAAACCGGTTTGAATATCTCCGGTCGGAAAAAGGCCCTGGGTCTGCTGCCGAAGATCACCAGGCCAAGTCAAGGAATATACTAATTAAGAAAAAGAATTTGGACGCTGATGAACGCAGATTATTTCTGGTTTTTTTTAATTATCCGCGCTTATCTGCGGAAATCTGCGTCCCCAAAATAATTATTCTGAAATCTATAACTCAAGTTTCGCACCCCCTATCCCTCTTTCTTGTCATAGATTTCCTGCACAAGGTTCTTGAACCATGGCGGTCTCTGGAAGATCACACAAATAAGTATTACCACAAGGATGGGGATGGGAATCACTGCATCCACAACTCCCAGAAGGATTAAAGCGATGAGACACTTTGACTTGGTGTTAAGGCTCATGGTTGCTCCTCAATCCTGCGGCTGATCTCCTCTGCCGCCTCCTTTGTGGCCTGTACCAGGCCCTCCATTTTCTGGTCGTCGAGGCTCGTCTTAAAGCCCACAACCCAGATCGCGGATATCAAGGGTTTCGATCCCCTAATAGGGGAGGCGATGGCCCTCACACCGGAGATATACTCCTCATAATCGGTGGCGTATCCCCTTTTCTTAGCAGATTCCACCTCTTCAAAATAGCGCTCCGGATCTGTGATCGTATACTCTGTAAACCTGGGCAGCCCGTCTCTCCTTATGATATTAAGGGCCTGCGTCTTCTCCATGGATGCTAAAACTACTTTCCCCGTGGCCCCCGCAAAGAGGGGAATGGCGGTCCCTTTCGGGGAGGTAATCTTGAGGTCCTGGCTGGATTCAACTATATCCAATATGGTTATATGGTCCCCGTTCATAACGCCTACATAGACCGATTCTTCTGTTCTCTCCATTAGTTCCTCCATAACCGGTCTTGCCAGGTCTTTCAGATCAATTTGAGAATAGGCCAGTTTTCCTAATTCAAAGAGAGTAACACCAAGGGTATATTTTTTTGTCACGGGGGCCCTCATTATAGCCCCAGAATCCTCCAGGGCAGAGATTATGCCATGAACAGTGCCCTTGCTCATTTCGAGACTATTTGCGAGTTCGGTGATCCCCAATCCATGGTTCGCCCCTGAGATGAGCTTTAATATTTGGAATGCTTTTTTTACTGATGGAGCCTGATATTTTGTCGCCATTGTTCACCCTGCTGAATTTTATTAGTATTTTATATCTCTTGACAATCATTTGTCAATATGATTCCGCGTCCTGTCAAAGTTGACATAAGGACTGTTATTATATGCTTTTTTTGCTATTTTTCACTTGACTATTGGCCAGGATATGCTAATTTAACGGCGCCTCTTGATATGGCACTAAGTTCTCTACTGTGAACGGTGCATAAATTTGCTGAATCTAAAGTTGAATGATTGTATAATGGTTTCATCGCCAGGTTTCGTCTCCCCGGGTTCTAAACAATGGTTCTAAAAAATGGAAATAAAGACACCAAGCAAACTTGAAAAAATCCTTTCACGCGGACATTTAGCCGTCACCTCGGAATGTGGCCCGCCCAGAGGAAGCAACCCGAATGCCATTAAAGAAAAGGCAAAGATAATCAAAGACTATGTGGATGCCATTAATATCACTGACAACCAGACCGCCATGACGAGACTGTGCAGCCTGGCCTCGGTTATTCATTTGAAACAGATGGGCATAGAGCCGGTACTGCAAATGGTGGTGAGGGATCGAAACCGGATAGCCCTGCAGAGCGACATCTTAGGCGCGGCTTCTTTCGATATTTATAATGTGCTTTGTCTTTCAGGGGATCATCAGAAATTCGGGGACTGCCCGGAGGCGCAAAATGTGTATGACATTGATTCCATGCAATTGATCAGTGCTGTCAGGCATATGAGGGATGAAGGAAAATTTCTCGGAGGCGATGACATCAAGCGTCCCCCTCAACTTTTTGTGGGCGCGGCTGCCAATCCCTTTGCAGATCCATTTGAAGTGCGTATTCCGCGTCTTGCCAAGAAGATTGCAGCAGGGGCTGAATTTATTCAAACCCAATGCATATATAATATTGATAAATTTGAGTTATGGATGAAACAGGCAAGAGACCGGGGACTCCATGATCAGACCTTTATCATGGCCGGTGTAACCCCGATGAAATCAGCGGGTATGGCAAAATATATGAAGACCCGCGTCCCGGGAATGGACGTGCCTGAAGAGATCATCAAGAGGATGAGCGGCGTATCAAAAAAAGATCAACCAAAGGAAGGGATCAATATCTGCGTGGAGACCATTCAAAGGTTAAAAGACGTGGAAGGAGTCAGGGGCTTTCATATAATGGCCATAGAGTGGGAAGAAATGGTTCCGGAAATTGTCGAACGAAGCGGCCTTTATCCCAGACCCAAAGTTGAATCCTAAAATTGAATAAGGTACAGTACTCTTCCCTTTGCTATTCCCGGATAGCGGTTGGGGGAGGTAGGAGCCAATGTCATATTTTATAGTAAATGATAAATGCAACGGATGCCTTTCATGTGTAGAGAATTGTCCTGCAAACGCATTAAGCTGGCAAGATGACGATGGACAGCGGACTCTCCTGCACAACATGGCCCGCTGCGTCAGGTGTGCTAACTGCTGGAGAATATGCCCGCAGGAGGCAATTGAGTTCCAGCACTTTTTGGAGAACGAATGGGATGAAGTTGTAGCTCTCAGATTGGTTCATTGTAAGATATGCGGTGAACCTATCTATACGGCAGATTTGGAAAAGACCTTATCCGAAAACATCGGTAGAGAGCTTGATCGCCTTTGTCCGAAACATAAGTACGCAGATTTTGCTGCAAGACAAGCTTTAATGAAGCCGCAAAAAAGAGGTTAGAGAGGCCAAAAAATGATCGTAGGTGATCTGAAACCCTTAGATGAGATATCTGAATCAATCTCGAATTTCCAAAAAATCGCCATAGTTGCCTGTGGGGGATGCGTATCAATTTGCCTTTCAGGGGGCACGAAAAGCGCTGATGAGCTTGCAAGGAAGCTTGCGCATCCGAGGCATTACAGGTCTTTTCCACCGACCTTCGATACAACATCTATCCAGAGGCAGTGTGAGCGGGATTTTGTAAAGGCCTATCTCAATATTGCCCCTGATACAGAGGCAATCCTCTCCCTCGCCTGCGGCGCAGGTGTTCAGACAGTGGCGGAGATATTTGAGACCCTTCCTGTTATTCCAGCGCTCAATACCAGCTTTTTAGGATCATTGGATGCGCCGGGCATATGGCGGGAAAAATGTCAGGGATGTGGTGATTGCGTACTTGCATATACCGGTGGTATCTGTCCCGTGTCCCGGTGTGCCAAACGCCTTCTTAACGGCCCCTGCGGTGGTTCAAAAAACGGTAAGTGTGAAATAAGCGAGGATACTGATTGCGCCTGGCAGTTGATAATTGACCGATTGAAGGCGCTCGGCAGACTCGATGATTATGAAAAGCTCTTCCCTGTCAAAGACTGGTCCCCTGACAGGGGGAAAGGCCCACGCGTAATGGGAATTGACAAGACAAGAGCCTGATGTTTGTGCTTTAATGTTCTATCATTCAAGGGATTGGTTAGTTAAAACATTTCCCTTGAAAAAAAGGAAAGGAGAGTAATATGGCAATAGAAAAAGAGCAA
>JAOZQV010000228.1 GCA_029932035.1 Deltaproteobacteria bacterium
CTGCCGAAGTAAGTCTTGTGGGTTGATCCGGTCACCAGATCGGCTCCCTCATCAAATGGCTGCTGGAAGTGCGGGCCGATCAGTCCTAAGACATGGGCCATGTCATACATCACCACCGCATCAATCCCCTGGGCATCGAGGAATTGCCGGATCTCAGCAACAGGCTCTTTGTGAAGGACCATACTCTTGCCAAAGATGATCAGCTCCGGGCGAAATTCATCAATCAATTGAATCGTGGCCGGCACATCGATCTTGTATGCGTTTCCGGGCAGTACCGGGAAATTCACCACGGCCGGACGCTCAGTGTGCGGGTCGTGGGCTATGAAATCCCTGAGGGCGCCCATGGGCTGAGCGCTGAGGTGGCCGCCCTTGCCGATATGGTTGCACATGACCTGTCTTATCCGGCGTGGCTCGCACTTACGGTCGGCGCGGTTTAGATAGTCGATCATCGCGCTGAACAGGGCCATATTGGCCATCTGCCCGCTGATAAGGCGAGTTTCCACCTCAGGGCAGCCTAAGTATTTCCGCATCTCATCCGCGAGCAGGTGTTCGACCTCTGCGATAAAGTCGGTGCCCTGATAGTAGAAGATACTCGCGTCGTAAAACGCCTGCGACTTCTTGTGCTCGGCGTAGCGAAAGGCCGGGTCCATCACTGACAGGAGCCTAGGCATCGGGGAGAGTGTCATCTCTGAGGGGATAAGGTTGATGCACTCCTGCTGTCGCCAGATGGTATTCTCTACAGTTTTTTTCAGAAGGTGCCGGATCTTCTCTGTTGCATCTCCGGCGGGCAATTCGTCTGAAGGGGTTTCGTGATCGAATACGATCGGCCGGGCATAAGGCGGGGCATCAGAGCGCAGATGATAAGGGACTGTCACGGCCTCCACCACCTTTCCACGTATCTCTATCCCGAGCCTCTCTTCCTCAATGATATTACTGTCGATATAGCCTAAGCAGATGGAACGAAGCTCCTGTTGATCGGTCTGTGCCGATTCCAGACCTTCCCCTTCCACGGACCACATGGGAACCATGGTCCCGCTGGTGACGTAGCCCACGTGGCGCTCTCCTTTAAAGATTTTTGAGTCTGCACGGGCTATCCCCCTCTCAATTATGGCGATCGGCCGGATCATGCGAGGCAGATCCGCCATAAGGGAGTAATCACGGGAAATGATACCCTTGAGGGCCTCAAACTGCATTAAGAGAGGTGCGCGGCCTAAGAACTCACCTTTGAGGGGTGAAAAGCTCACGGCGGATTTTGCCACCTGGCAGGCCAATATAGGAATCTCGTTGCCATCACTGTCCACACCCAGCTCGTGCCCGTAAAGGGGCAGCCCTGCCTCTAAGCGGAGGGTGTCCCGGGCCCCGAGCCCCACAGGTGAAGCGCCCTTTTCAATGAGCCGGTCCCACAGCATCAGGGCATTATCCTGCCCGACGAATAGTTCAAAACAGAGCGGTTCGCCGGTATAGCCGGTCCGGGCCACCATCACGTCCGCGCCTGAGATCGAGACAGTCCCCACGCTGTTTCGTTTCGGCTCCGGGAGTTCCCCTGTTGAGATAAGGTTTTGCAGTATCTGTCGTGACCGTGGACCCTGGAGAGAGAGCATGGAGATCTCCTCGGTTCGGTCAAGGAGTTCGATCTCGTTGGCCCTTGAAAGGAGGGTTTGAAGTTGTCCCCAGTCCTTATCCCTGTTGGCCGCGTTCACCACTAACAGGTATTCATCCTCTTCAAAACGATAGAGATATGCATCATCAACGGCCCCCCCGGTTTCATTCGGGATGAGGGTGTACTGGGCGCCCGTTGTCCTGATATCAAGGGCTTCCGCATTATTGGTCAGGACATGCTGGAGGAACTTCAATGCGCCTCCTCCTCTGACTATGAACCGGCCCATATGCGATACGTCAAAAAGCCCCGCCCCTTTTCTCGTGGCTAAATGCTCTCTTACGATACCCGTTGGGTACATTACGGGCATCTCCCAGCCGCCGAATTCCACCATCTTGGCGCCCGCGGCCACATGCCGCTCGTAAAATAGTGTTCGTTGAAGTTGGTTCATCGATTGTCCTCATTCCTAACCCGGATATACCGGAACAGAAAATGTCTCACGCAAAGGCGCAAAGACGCAAAGAAAACCTACAGTCTATTCGCAACTGGAAAAGCGCCTAAAACGCCTAAAGTTGATGTTTGCTTTTCGTTCAACGTTCATCTTTTTCTATCACTGACTTTCAGGCACATCCACCTCTACAAAGATGTTGCTTGCCTCGTTATTTCTGAGTGTCAGGACAAAATCCCTGAGTTTGACTGCCACAGGATCTTTGAGGGGCGCTCGTCCCTGGATCTGGATGCTGGTGTTAGGGACTATACCCATCTCCCTTATCCTCCTGCCCATATCACCGGTTGCAGAAACCCTTATTATAGTCCCCTCCTGATTATCTGCCATCTCCCGCATCCTTATTATTTTTTTCAAAGGTCTCGCCTCTTCAATTCAAAATAGGGTAACCGTTCACAGTTTCAGAGTAATCTTTCTAAAGCCAATTAGGGATAATGATTTGCAAGTTCCCGTTATTAAGGGCCTTTTACAGGCACATCATAATCTTAATCGTACTCTTAATCATAATCGTGTTGAGTAAGATTATGATTAAGATTAAGATTATGAAATAGGGAAGAGTTCCCTTATCTCCGAACCTCTGAACCAATCAATTTACGTCTTAGGAAACCGGCTGAAGGCAGTTACGTATCCGGGTCAAACTCCCGGGAGACGCCACTAACAGTTGTTCTTCGATCTTTTTTCCGTCCAAGTACTCATTGAGGAAAAACCCATCCCCATTCATCGTGTAAAACTTTGCCCCCGCCGCCTCAATAATGACTCGGGTTGCGGCTAAGTCCTGATATGTTTCATGGGTAATAATCGCCGCCTCTGCCTGTCCTCCGGCAACGTAACAGAGATGAGCGGCCGTGCAGCCGAGGCTGCGGATTTTCCCTGGGAAGGAGGCATGAAAATGGTTGTGAAAGCGTGCATAGGTAAGGAGAACACTCTCATCGTTGACGTCGGATTGGCTTAAGGCACAGATTTCCTTATTTCCCCGGTAGGCCTTTTGGCCTGCACGGGCATGAAAAAGGTCTCCTGTCGCAGGCATATAGAACACGCCAAAAACGGGCCAGGAGTTTTCAAGCAGGGCCAAAGAGATCCCCCAGATAGGGATTCCTCCCTGGAAGTTGGCAACCCCGTCCAAGGGGTCAAAGACCCATAGAAACCTTGTGCTATCGTGACTATAGCCCTTGTCCTCCCGGTTGTTGGCAAATATGAGATGTTCAGGAAACTGGGCGGCAAGCCGGTCCTGAAAAAAATCGGTCAGATGGAGCTCCGCTTCAGTCACTAACTCTTCATCAAACCGTACATTGCGCTTTCCCTTTCCATAGTAGGAAAGTGCCTCCTCTCCGGTATCGCGAATCGCCTGCATGGCAAATTTCGTCAAATCTTCAATCTTATGCGCTTCTGCAACCACTTTCTTACCTCCCATTAGCCCAAAATAGACCTCGAAACAATAGTCTTTTCCATCTCCTTGGTCCCTTCGTAAATCTCCAGGATCTTGGCATCCCGGTATAGTCGCTGGACCTTGTATTCGTCAATGTATCCATAACCGCCATGCATCTGGAGCGCCTCGTCGGCGCAACGGACTGCCATTTCAGCGGAAAACCATTTGGCCATGGCAATGAGCCCGTGATCAATTTTGCCGTGATCCACGGACCAGGCCGCCTCATAGTAGAGATTTTTTGCCGCCTTAATCCAGGTGGCCATCTCCGCGATTTTGAACTGGGTCACCTGGAAAGAGGCTATTGAAGCGCCAAACTGGCGCCTCTGCTGGGTATAACGGACAGATTCCTCGAGCGCGGCCCGGGCCAGACCAACGGCCTGGGCGCAGATGTGAAGCCTGGTACGGTTAAAAAAGGCCATTAACTCATGGAAGCCTTCACCCTCTTTGCCTATCAGGTTCAGAACAGGCACCCGGACATCAGTAAGAGCCAGTTCCGCAGTATCAGAAGCCCGGATACCTAATTTCCCCCTGATCTTTGTCGATTCGTATCCGGGTGTATCTGTGGGGACTAAGATAAAGCTATGTCGCTTATGATGCGATGGGTTGTCCGGATCAGTCTGGCAAAAAATGAGCATATATTTGGCTAAGTTGCCGTTTGTGGCAAACATTTTGGAGCCGTTGATCACCCACTCATCGCCATCCCTGACAGCGGTGGTGGTAGCGCCTGTGACGTCGCATCCGGCATCAGGTTCTGTAATGGCAGCGCCCATAATCGCCTCTCCTTCCACCAATTGGGGAAGGATCTGCCGTTTCTGATCTTCCGACCCAAACAGGCCGAGTAGTTCTGCCCCAAAGGTGGTGGACATGATGGCCTGGCCGATCCCGGGATCCACGGCCCAAAACTCCTCCACTATGAGACAATATTCAAAAAAGCCGTATCCGGCCCCATCGAACTCCTCATCGATAAACACGCCAACAAAACCGAGTTCGCATGCCTTCCGCCACAGGTCCAGATCAAAGGACTCGTTCCGATCAAACTCCTGTGCCCTGTCCGGAAATTCCCCCGATGCAAACTCCCGGGCCGCCTTAATGATATCCTGCTGCTCTTTGGTGAGTGTAAAATCCATTCCTTACTCCTTGCGCGCCTGCTATAATTCCTCTTTCAAGGCATCCGCAACCTTGAAAAGATCATCCGCAATACCGTAATCCGCAACCCTGAAGATGGGGGCCTTCCTGTCTTTATTGATAGCAATCACAGTGCCTGCACCTGTAATACCGGCCACATGCTGGAATGCCCCGCTGATGCCGAAGGCAAGATACACCTTGGGTTTCACGGATTTCCCGGACGTGCCTACCTGGTGGAATTTCGGCAACCAGTTCTTGTCCACCACGGGCCGGGAGCAGGAGAGGGTGGCCCCCATAAGGTCTGCTAATTCTCTGATCGTGGCGATATTATCCTCTTCGCCGACCCCCCTTCCTATGGATACTAAGAGTTCGGCCTGCGTAATATCGATATCACCGGCCCCGGTATCAACAAACTCGACAAACTCCTTCTTTGGCTCGGTCAGACCGGCGGGGAGTTCCTGCCTCACCACCTTTCCCTGCGACTCTTCAACACCATCCGGAGGTAGAAAGGCCCCTGGCCTTACGGTGATCAAATAGCCGGGGGATTCCTTGAATGAAACCTTGGAAAAGAGCTTCCCGCTGTAAATCTGCCGGGTGACCATGGGGCGATCGCCCACTGTCTGAATATCCACGCAGTCAGTGACAAGGGGAAAGCCTGTCCTGATAGAAAGGGCAGGCGCAAGATCCATTCCCCACGAGGTATGCCCCATAAGCGTTAGGAAGGGAGTATGTTCGCGAATAAGCGTGTCAAGGATCTCCTTGTAGAGGTCGGCATTAAAAATTTCAAGCCGGTCATCCTCGAAGGCGATGACCCGATCTGCCCATTTCGCCAGATCGTCCACAAATCCCGCATCTTTTCCTCCGAGGAGTATGGCGGTCAGGTTGTGGGAAGAGGTCTGGCACAATTCTCTGGCCTTAAAGAGCATCTCAAGGGTAATCTCTCTTATTTCACCTTTTCTATGTTCTGCAACAACAAATATATCGCCCATTTAAATGCCCACCCCCTTTTCTTTGATGATCTGGATAATTTGGCCTGCAACCGAAGAGGGGTCCCCCTCTATCATTTCGGCCCCTTCGGTCTCCGGCGGGAGAAAGACCTCCTCGATCATGGTTCGCTGTGCAAGATCATCCTCTGAAAGACCTAAATCTTCTACATTGATGACGGCAAGCTCCTTTTTTCTCGCCTTTCTTATCCCCATGATAGAGACATATCTCGGCTCATTGATGCCGGTCTGAATGGTCAGAAGGGAGGGGAGTTTTATTTTAGAAACCTCATCCATACCGCCTTCCAACTCCACCTTTATGATGGCGTCACTCCCTTCGGGTTCCATGCCGGTTACCACAGCCGCATGGCTCAGACCCAACTCTTCCGCCAACATGATCCCCACCATTGCGGCATTGTCATCGTCCGCCTGGACCCCTGTGAGTATGAGGTCATATTCCAGATCTCTGATTGTTTTTGCAAGGATCTTGGAGATGACAAATCCGTCCAAGTCGCGTTCTCCCGGCTCAATCCTGATGGATTTATCCGCACCCATTGCCAGGGCCCTCCTCAAGATCTCTTCATCATCCTCATCACCAATGGTTATGGCTGTCACAGTCCCGCCGAACTTCTCCTGGAGGAGAACCGCTTCTTCTATGCAGTAGTTGTCCCAGTCATTGATAACGT
>JAOZQV010000229.1 GCA_029932035.1 Deltaproteobacteria bacterium
TGCCTAATGAAAAAGACTGCTTAGAATTACTGAAATTGCTGGCATCCTTCATAACAACGCAAAAGTAGGTTACAATGTTTTGTATATGCCTTTGTCTGTGTCTGTCTGTGTGGGTCCGTGGCTAATTTCTTGTTGAAGGAAATTAAAGTATTGAAGGCAACACAGGTATTATGCTATGTTGTTAAATCTTGTTATATCGTTAAGCCTCGCCAGAGGGGAGATAAGTGATTATTTCTATTTGACTTTATAGCCCGAACTACCGTAAATAATTAACAGATTATAGCTCCGGCTTATCCGGGTCAGGAACGTCGCAGTTTATCATGTTATTTCTTAAATTTGTTGTATTCTTAGTTGTTTACGCCATAATACAATTTATAGACGCTGCAAACGCTTTTGCCTGGGGACCCGGTGTTCATACCGCTATTGCCCTAAGCTCACTTGATTCTGCCACTCTTTTGCTCCCCGCCATCGCACGGGTAATCACCTCATTCCCTATCGAATACATATACGGATCTCTGTCCGCTGATTTCTTTATCGGAAAGGGCAAAAGGAAGCGCTCAAAGACTCCGCATGCCTGGGAGGGCGGTTTCAAATTCCTGAGCCAGGCCGTTGATGAGCGTGAGACGGCATATGCCTTAGGGTTTCTTTCTCATCTCGCCGCCGATGTGGTAGCCCACAATTTTTTTATCCCGAATTTGTTGAGCGCATACCCGGGTAGAGGAAAGATGGGACACCTGTTCTGGGAGATTAAGTCTGACTATTTGATCGGTCCGGATTACACAAGAATAGCGAGGGGCGTGCTCGATATGGACCATCAAATATGCGATGATCTCTTGAAGCTTGTAGCGGGAAGAAGAAAAAAAGGATTCAAGGCAAAAAAGCGTTTTTTTGCTGAGATTGTCAAGTTTTCGGGACGCCTGCATACCACCCACGATCTCTTTCTTGGAGGCAATGCGGTGCGCTGGCGGCACTTCCATGGATATCTTGCCTTTATGTTCGACCTTTCGCAGAGTTTGGTCAAGGACTTTCTGAAACATCCCGAATCATCCCCCTGTCTTCTGCATGACCCAATGGGCAGACGGAATCTGCTTCTCGCAAAAAAGAGAAGCGCCTTTCCCAGACTTCGCCGGATACCCCGGCCTGTTCGACGATTCGACGTGGATGAAAACCTGCTCTACCTATGAACACCATTAGAATTCTTCCAGAGAAGTTAGCTTCCCAGATTGCAGCCGGAGAAGTGGTAGACCGACCGGCGTCGGTTGTCAGGGAATTGACTGATAACAGTATTGATGCGGGTGCGGACCGCATTGTTGTCAGGATTGAAGGTGGAGGGAAGAGACTGATCAAGGTCAGTGACAACGGTATTGGCATGTCTGAGGATGATCTCCTTTTGTGCGTGGAAAGGCATGCAACGAGCAAGATAGAAAGAGCATCCGACCTTTTGAATGTGAAATCTTTAGGCTTCCGGGGAGAAGCCCTCCCGAGCATGGCTGCTGTTTCCCGCATGCAGATCACTTCCCTTCCTCAAGGCCGGTTGACTGGGCACAGGCTCAAGATCTCGGGCGGAAAATTGTTGGCAATTGAGGAAACAGGGGCTCCTGCAGGCACAATTGTTGAGATAAAGGACCTTTTTTTTAATATCCCGGCAAGACGAAAGTTTCTTCGTGCCGCTCGAACTGAAACAGATCATATTGTAGATGTAATATCCCGGGCCGCCATGCCGTTTCCGCGGATAGGCTTTAGATTGGAGGATGGCGCAAAGAAGATCTTAAATTTGCCGGCATCAGGCGACACCCTGTCTCGACTCTCCGGGCTGATGGGTCGAAAGGTGGGTGAAGCCATTATGGAGGGGGAAGAAAGATATGGCGATCTTTCAATTAAGGTTTATGCAGCGCCCCCGGACTTTGCAAGGAGCAGGGGAGATCGGCTGTTTGTTTATGTAAATGGCAGGAATATCCGGGACCGGTTCATTACAAAAGCGATTATGGACGGTTATGGCAAGCGGCTGATGAGGGGGCGCTATCCGCAGGTTGTCCTCTTTATTGACATCGACCCTTTGGAGATCGA
Source organism: Deltaproteobacteria bacterium (assembly GCA_029932035.1). Classification (GTDB taxonomy): domain Bacteria; phylum Desulfobacterota; class DSM-4660; order Desulfatiglandales; family Desulfatiglandaceae; genus Desulfacyla. Next base: position 2,068 of record JAOZQV010000229.1, read on the forward strand.
TGTCAATGTCCATCCAACCAAACAGGAAATCCGATTTCGTAACGCTCGCAAGGTTTTTCAGGCCATAGTCGCCGCTATTGAAAGCATGTTAGCACGTTCGCCTCATCCCTTTTCAGGGCAGGAATTTATTGGCAGTGAATCGGTTCCAGCGCGTAAAGACCTCTTATCCTCTGCTTCCGATTCTTTTATTTCCGAGCCCCCATGGGAGTATTCTCCTGGATCTGAAAGAAGAGAGTCCCTGGATCAGACAGTGTATCCGTCCAGGACAGCGCCCCTTGAGCAGTCCGTGGTATCGGCTGGGGCACGAATCATCGGGCAGTTGGGGAATACATATATTCTATGTCAGGTGGAAGACGGGCTTTTGATTGTCGATCAGCATGCTGCCCACGAAAGGATCGTATATGAAAATCTAAAAAGGTCCTTAGCCGCTTCACGGGTTGAAGTCCAGGGCCTGCTGATCCCTCACGAGTTAGAGCTGTCGACAAAAGAGAAAAGGGTGATTTTGGGAAAAGGGGACAGGTTGCGCGGTTTCGGGATTGAAATTGACCATTTCGGGGGCAATACCTTTTTGTTGAGGGCTGTTCCGGCCCTGTTAAAGAATGTGGACTGGAATTCCTTTATATCCGAGTTTGTAACGGAATTAGAGGAAGGAACCCCCGATGAGGATGTCCTATTAGATAAGGCCGTAACTTTAATGGCCTGTCACGGCGCTATCCGGGCCGGACAGCGCTTGAGCCATGAAGAAATGGCCAGACTCTTAAGCGAGTTAGGAGAGATGGATTTACCCACGAACTGCCCCCACGGAAGACCCATATTTAAGCGTTTTACCTATTATGAGATGGAAAAGATGTTTAAGAGGGTTGTGTAAGTACGTACCATGTCAGGAGATAAAAGGCCAAAGGTCATTGTTATTGCAGGTCCCACGGCCAGCGGAAAAACGGCTCTCGCAGTGGCTTTGGCTATCTCTTTATCAGGAGAAATTGTTAATGCCGATTCCATGCAGGTTTATCGAGGCATGGATATCGGCACTGCCAAGCCGACTTATGAGGAGCGACGGGGAATTCCCCACCATCTATTGGATGTTGTTAATCCTGATGAGGACTTCAATGCTGCAATTTATCGTCGTATGGCCCTTCCTATTGTGAACGAAATCTGCTCGACAGGGAAGACATGCCTTGTTGTTGGCGGCACAGGTCTTTATATCAGGGGACTGATCGGAGGACTCATGGACTCTCCTCCCTCAGATCCCGAGCTGAGAGAGCGGTTGCGCATGGAATGTGAGATCCATGGGACCGCAAAACTTCATGAGAAATTAGAGAGCCTCGACCCTGAACGTGCAGAGAGTATCCACCCAAATGATGGGGTGAGGATTATAAGGGCTATTGAAATCAACTACCTTTCCGACCTACGGTCTTCAGATCTCATGAAAAGGCACGGTTTCAGGGAGATGTCATTAAATGCCTTGAAGCTTTGTCTGCATGTGGACAGAGAGGATCTTTATGGTCGTATAAACGAGCGTAGTGAAAAGATGGCAGATAAGGGCCTCATTGAAGAGACCCGGGATCTTTTAAAACAAGGATACTCCCCTGACCTCAATTCGATGAAGGCTATCGGGTACAGGCATATGATCAGGTATTTACAAGGGGAATGGTCCTTAGAAGAAACAATTATTAGACTCAAAAGAGATACGCGAAGGTATGCCAAGAGGCAATTAACCTGGTTTAAGACAGAGCCTGGCATTATATGGGTTGATCCTAACGATTTAGATATGATAGTAGAAAAGATCCATCTATTTTTGTCTGAAAGCACTTGATTTTTTAGCTTTCTGACTTTTTACGAGACCATCTCCTTTGACTGGAGGAATTCTGATGGGATTCACAAAGCTTAAGTTATTTTGCAGGATGGCCGTTGTTTCATTATTGGTCATTCTCTTTCTCCTGGCCTGTTCATCAGGGCCGAGGGTCCAGAAAAGGGTGCTGGATACCCCGGAACATCATACTTATAGCGGTTTCAAACTGCTCAAAAAGGGCTATATTTTCGATGCCGATAGAGAATTCAAGCTCGCTCTGCAGCTCGATTCTCAATATTCAAGTGCACACTTAGGCATGGGTCTGATTTACGGCAAGGAAAAGAAGTTCGAGTTGGCTTTGGACTCAATGTGCAGTGCAAGAGACGATGCAAAGACAGAAGAGGAAAAGGCATTAGCCTTTGTTGGATTTATGCGCCTTTATATAATGAGGGGAGAGGCGGGCTGGCTAAATAAAGTAAGAGAGAGGTTTTATGACGCCTTGCACTACAAGAAAGAGCTGCCGGAGGCCTACTATTATATGGGTGTTGCATACAAGAAGGCGAACCGCTGGTACAGAGCAAAAAATGCCTTCAAAAAGGTTCTGGAAATCAACAAAGGGCTTGTGGTTGAATCTAAGGAAGAGCTGAAGACTTTGGGGCAGTCAGAACAATAAGGTCTATTTCATGGGGCAGGACATAAATATGATGTGTAGGATTGCGATTTTCTTTTTTGCAGGTTTTCTTTTTCTTGGTTTCCACCTTTCACAGGCCGAAACAGGGGATAACCTGGAGAAAAATGAGCTTCTATCCATAGGCACCGGTACTGTTGTTAGAGGGAATTCAGCCTCGGCAAAAAAACGGGCTATTACCCAGGCCTTGATGAAAGGTGTGGAGGATTATATCACGCATCTGCTTGGAAACCAGGGCATAGTTAATAATTTTGAGAGAGTAACAGAGGAAATCATACCTGGCGCTAAGGAGGAAATCGAAAATTTTCATATCTTGGCGGAACATCAGGTCAATGGCAAGTACAAGGTCCTCATAAAGCTCAGGGTCAATGAGGAAATCATAGGGGAAAAGCTCAGGTCGGCCGGGGTCCTGCTTACGGACCTACCCCTCATCAAAGTGCTTTTCTTGGTTTCTGAAATTAGGGAAGGCGATATATCATACTGGTGGAAAGACGAAGAGAGCTTTCATGATTTGAGCGCTGTTGAACTTACGATCCACAAGGTTTTTCAGGATAGAGGATTCAGACCAATTAACCGGATTTCGAGTCCCCCTGATTTTGAACAACTTAATAACTTAACATCTCCGCACCTTACAAACGAAGAAATTTTGCAGTGGGGAAGGCTTTTCTCCGCTGATGTGGTGATCTGCGGTCAGAGCGAAATCATTAACAAGAAGGAGTTGTCCCTGAAACTCAGGGCTTTAGATGTGGGACATGGCACCCAGATTTGTCAGGAATCCAGAGTTGAACCGATTGAACAAAAGTTGATAAACACAGAACAAATCATCGAAACTCTCCAGGGGCCCGTGAACAGGATGGCCGCCACGCTGTGTCGGTGTATCATTCGGACTGTTGCCAGGGAGCACGAAGAAATCCACGAGTTAGAAGTTACGTTAACAGGCACGAGCAGGCCTAAACAGTTCTGGGTTTTCAGGGATTTTCTCAGGGATGAGGTAATTGGAGTAAAATCGGTGATCCCATCAGAAATCAGGGGTAATTCCATATCGGCTACTGTGGAATTCCAGGGTGATGGGGAAAAGTTTATTAACCGGGTCCTAAAGCATGAAAATCCCCCCTTTCCATTACATCTTGGTCAAGCCGAAGAAGGAGAGATCGTTTTTAGCCTTGAGTAAGGCCTGATCGGGAAAAGTGCCTAAAGTTTACCCCGTTAAATGCGAAGCCTATTTAACTGGGGTGTCTAAAATGAAGTCAACTTTCCCTCCTTTGGCGAATTGACGGCTAAAGATAACGCACCTCGGCCAGTTGCCTGGGGATGGTCCGTTTAAATCGATATCTGGGGAAACCCATGGTTATGCTGGCATAGACCTCACGCCCCTTGGGCAGCTCCAGTAACTGCCTGATCTTGGGCGACCTGTTGCAGGCCGGTGGGATCAAATGGTTGAAGCAGGTGCCGGTCCCGAGAACCTCTGCAAAAAGAATGGCATGAAAAGCGGCGATCAGGCAGTTGCCCTCATTCATGGGCTCGAAAGTGGGACTGTGAAACAGCATCAGTGCAGGGCAATCCCTGAGGATCTCGTTGCTTTTGCCTTCCCTGTACCATCGGATATACCATTGGGTGCAATATATTTGCCTTAATTAACTTCTCTTGGCTCAGTTATAAGTCTAACACCATGAAATATTTGGGAAATCCGATCCATAGATAACGTTCCGATTTTCTCAGATAAATCGCTTTTGTTCACGGTGAAAATCTGAGAAATGTTCACCACACTTTTTTTAGG